>CALJBY010000337.1 GCA_938024025.1 uncultured bacterium | reverse complement strand
GCTTCCTCTATTATTTTTTCAATGAGGTACTCGGGCTGATCGTAGTACTTGCTCTCTCCAGAAACCGAAATTCTCCCCTTGAGGATAGTCTTTGTTACCTCCTCAACATCCTTCGGTTTAACAGTCGTTCTGCCCTTTAGCTTGGCGAGGGCCTGAGCCTGCTCATAAATGGAAAGTGAGCTTCGCACACTCGGAGGACAATCCAATTCCTTAAGTGACCTGGCATGCTGAGATATGGAAACAATTTTTTTAGTTACTTTAGGTGGAATTTCCACCGGTTTAATTTTTTTACCGTAGAGTTTTAAGATTTCTATTTCCTGTTCAAGGCTAGGGTAATCAATGGTTAAGCGCTCAAAACGATCTCCCAGATTCTCTGAAATCCTCTCGGCACCGGCATATTCTTCAGGATTCTCGGTAGCTACCACCAGGGTATCTACTTTGGCCTCTACGTCGAAACCGGAAATGGTCACACTTCCCTCTTCTAAAACCTGCAAAAGGGTGTTCTGGGTCCTCTGAGGAACTCGATTCAGTTCATCAATAAACATAATCTTACGATGGGATTTTTGAATCTTTCCGGGATTGAAAGCCCGGGGATCCTGGATACCCAGCCGCATAGCAAGGACGGGATCTATATCACCTACCAGATCTTCAGGCATCATTTCTGGTGAACCCTGAATACGGATAAAACGCTCTTCACCTGAGAGGGTTTGTGCTTTAAGCTTTTTCTTTCCCTGTGCCAGACAGTCAGGGCAGGTTGGTTGATCAGGAGCACACACATAACGGCACCCCTTCACTACCTTGGTGGAGGGAAGTAGCCGGGCAATAATCTTAGCGACCGTGGTTTTACCTATGCCGGGAGGACCTTCAAGTAAGAGGTGTCTTCCTGAAACCAGCACTGCCAGAATAGCCTCCTCCACCTCATCTGTGGTAAAAAACCCTTTAAGCGGATCCTGGTCCTTTTTTACCTTGCTCAAAATCGCTTTTCTCAGTTCTTCTCGTAATTCCACGTGACCATCTCCTTATCTTTAGATAAAACGTTTATGCACCCAAGCCTCCCTTCTCACCCTATCCCCATAAGGGTGAGGGGGATATCGTATGCTTATTTTCGGGTTAAAAACATCCCAGCTGACACTCTTTCAACTTGATGCCACAAAAATCCAGCAACAACCTCATCTTGTCAAGCTCAATGGCTTTTTCATGGGCAAAGCGATGGGCCTGGGCACAACCAATCTTACCTTCACAAGCGGCACTTTTCAATGCACCCGCGAGCTCTTCCGTCATCCAGGGCTCTTTGGTTACCATCTCAGGCACAATAGTCCGTGACATCCCCTTTTCTCCTTACGAGTACGATCAGTTAGGTAATAAATAGATAATTTCAAGCCATTTGTCAAGCATCTCTCTGCCCCTGCTTCTCTCAGAAATTGTGTCATACTGAGGGAGTGCCCTTGGGGTGCAATGACCAGGGGGGTTATGACACAGACTTACTGGCAGCGGTACGCTCACGATTAAGCATTTGGTTTTTTCCCCTGGTTATGGTATAGAAGTAGCCTCACCAGGGTCAAGCGGGGGTAATTGTGAAGAGCCCTGCGCCTGGTAATGTACCATTATAATGAGAAGTGCCGGAGAAGAAGCAGCCGTGAACTTTGAAGTAGTCATCGGGCTTGAGGTGCATGCCCAGCTTTCAACCAGGAGTAAAATTTTCTGTAGCTGTTCTACCGTTTTCGGCGGAAAGCCCAATGCACAGACCTGTCCAATATGCCTGGGAATGCCGGGGGTCCTGCCCGTATTAAACCGGCACGTAGTTGAACTAGCAATGAAAACCGCCCTGGCAACCAACTGTCAGATCGCACCGGTAAGTCAATTCGCTCGAAAAAATTACTTTTATCCGGACCTCCCCAAAGGATACCAGATTTCCCAATATGAGCAACCACTGGCTTCCGCAGGCTTTATCGAGATCGAAGTTGGGGAAGGGAGGAAGAAAAAGATCGGTATTACACGGATTCACATGGAGGAAGATGCCGGAAAACTGCTCCATGAACTGGAAGGTGTCCCGACTGAGTACAGCTATGTTGATTTTAATCGGACCGGCGTTCCCCTTATGGAAATAGTAAGCGAGCCCGATCTCACTACCCCTGAAGAAGCCTGTTCATACCTGCGCAACCTGCGGGCAATCGTTCAGTACCTGGAAGTATGTGACGGGAATATGGAAGAAGGGAGTTTCCGCTGTGATGCCAATATCTCTCTTCGCCCTGCAGGGCAAAGAGAACTGGGTACCAAGGTTGAATTGAAGAACATGAACTCGTTTCGTCATGTCCAGCATGCCCTGGAGTACGAAGTGGAACGTCAGCGTACCCTGCTCGAGGAGGGAGAACCTATCATACAGGAAACAAGGCTGTGGGATACGCACCAGGGTGTTACCGCTTCCATGAGGAGCAAAGAAGAGGCCCATGATTATCGTTACTTCCCTGATCCGGATCTCGTACCGATTGTGATTGATACAGCATGGATAGAAGACATTCGGGAAATCCTGCCTGAACTTCCCGTTGAGCGCCGTGATCGTTTCGTAAGGGACTATCACATCCCTTCCTATGATGCGGAAGTATTAACCACTTCAAAACCACTCGCGTCTTACTTTGAAGAATGTGTAAAGCTCTACGCAAAGCCCAAAGCAGCAAGCAACTGGATAATGGGAGAGCTGCTGCGGCTGCTCAATGAAAGCAAGAAAGAAATTGAAGAATGCCCCATCACCCCTTCCTCCCTGGCAAACATGCTGAAGATGGTTGACGGGGGTGTTATTAGCGGGAAAATTGCCAAGAAGGTTTTTGGAGAGATGTACACAAGCGGAAAGGAGCCCCATGAGATTGTGAAGGAGAAAGGGCTCGAGCAGGTATCTGACGAGGGTGAGCTCAGTACCGTTATTGACGGGATTCTTGCAGATCATCCCCAGCAGGCGGAAGAGTATCGTCAGGGAAAAGAAAAGATTTTTGGTTTTTTTGTGGGGGCAGTAATGAAAGCAACCAGGGGCAAGGCCAACCCCCAAATGGTCAATGCCTTGTTGAAAAAAAAGCTGGACAGGTAACTATGATTAAAACAGTTGCATGGGAAAAGGACCGGGTAATTTTAATAGATCAAACTAAGCTGCCGGCAGAAAAAACATATGTCATCTGTGAAGACTACGAAACTGTTGCCGAGGCAATAAAGACGATGATAGTCAGGGGGGCACCGGCCATTGGCGTTGCTGCAGCAATGGGCATTGCCTTAGGGGCTCTCCATAGCACGGCCAGCACCTATGGTGCGTTCAAAGAGCAATTCGAAACCATTTGTCACGCCTTCGCACAAACACGGCCTACAGCCGTCAATCTTTTCTGGGCCATTGACCACATGAAAGGTCTGGTCATTGTACACGGTGATAAAGGAGTAGAAGAGCTTAAATCCCTTTTAAAAAATGAGGCTGTCAGGATGGGGGAGGAAGATATTGCGATCAATCGCCGGATGGGAGCCATGGGTAACGAGCTCATACCTGACGGAGCGCGCATCCTTACACACTGCAATGCCGGGGCCCTGGCCACCGCCGGGTACGGTACAGCCCTCGGTGTTATTCGTGCTGCCCATGAAGCAGGAAAAAGCATAGAGGTGTTTGCCTGTGAAACACGTCCATTTCTCCAGGGGGCCAGGCTTACCGCCTGGGAGCTCAAAGAAAGTGGTATTCCGGTTACGGTGATAACAGACGGTATGGCAGGCTATGCTATGTGCAAGAAACAGTTGAGTCTGGTAATAACGGGTGCTGACTGTATCTGTTCAAACGGTGACGTTGCCAATAAGATAGGCACCTATGGCCTCGCTGTCCTTGCACGGGAGCATCGCATTCCCTTTTACGTCGCCGCTCCCCTCTCCACCATAAATCCGGCCTGCGGGAAAGGTGAAGGGGTGTCCATTGAAGAGCGTGACCGGACCGAGGTAACCCATATCGCGGGACAAAGGGTTGCCCCCGAGGGGGTTGACGTGTGGAATCCCGCTTTTGACATCACCCCTTCTAAATACATTAGTGCTATCATCACCGAAAAAGGTGTCGTAACAAAGCCCTATAAACGCAACCTGGGAAAGCTCAGGACCAAAAGCCGTTAAATTCATTGTACGCCGTCTGAGACAGGGAGTTACACCATTAAAACTCATTAGGGAGGAAAAACCTGGACCATGATCAAAAAAGTTGAGACCATTTGGTTGGATGGAAAACTGGTAGACTGGGATAAAGCGCAGGTCCACGTGCTTACCCACACCCTTCACTACGGACTTGGTGTCTTTGAAGGAATTCGATGTTATCGCTGCCAGAATGGGCAATCAGCAGTCTTTAAGTTGCAGGAACACGTTGACCGCCTCTTTGACTCGGCCCACATTTCCCAGATTACCATTCCCTTCAGCCGGGAAGAGATCTTCCAAGCCATTATTGAAACACTCAAGGCCAATAAGCTGCAGGAAGGCTACATCAGGCCCATCGTCTTTATCGGTGACGGTGAGATGGGACTCTATGTTAAGGACTATCCCGTACGGGTGGCTATTGCATGCTGGCCCTGGGGCGCCTACCTGGGAGAAGAGGGGTTGCGCAAGGGCATCCGGGCTAAGATTGCCTCCTTCACCCGTCACCATGTCAATGTCGGCATGACCAAGGCCAAGATCTGTGGGAACTATGTCAATTCTATCCTGGCAAAGAAAGAAGTTACGGCCATGGGATATGATGAAGCCATTCTCCTGGATACCGAAGGCTACATTTGTGAAGCAAGCGGGGAGAATATCTTTATCGTTAAAAAGGGCACCATCAAAACGCCTCCCCCAACCTCTATTTTGCAGGGCATTACCCGGGACTCAGTGATTAGGCTTGCTCGGGATGCACAGATGAATGTGGTGGAGCAACGCTTTACCCGCGATGAACTCTACATTGCCGATGAGGCATTTTTCACCGGCACTGCAGCGGAAATCACACCGATTAGAGAGGTGGATGATCGAGGTATCGGCAGAGGTGAAAGGGGACCCGTGACCGAGCACATTCAAAAAACCTTCTTCGATGCCGTTCAAGGAAAAAATGAACAGTATAAAGACTGGCTTTCTTATCTCTAAAGATGCGCTCCACAGCCTATGATTGAGGATATCAGCACACGAAAGAAGCAACTGCGAAAAAAGATTCTTGCCTTACGAGATGGGCTTCCCACAGAAGAAAGACGAGAGAAAAGTGCCTCCATTCATCGTAACCTCTTTTCCCTTCCGGAGTTTGCTGCAGCACAGTCGGTAGCATTCTTTGTCTCGTTCAAAAGTGAAGTGCTGACCGAATCAATGATCAGGGAAGCGCTGACCCTCTCGAAAGTAGTAGCCGTCCCTACTACTGATCTCACCAACAGGAGATTGCTTTTTTCCCGCATCATCGATTACACCGGCGATCTTGCCCCGGGTACCTGGGGAATACCGGAGCCACAACCTGATCGTGTTAGACCCGTTGCCCTGGAAGAGATTGATCTTGTTATCACACCCGGTGCAGCTTTTGATCAGCAGGGACAAAGGATAGGGTATGGAGGTGGTTTCTATGATGGACTGCTCAAATCTTTTCACAAGCCGTCCGTTGCCCTGGCTTACGCCGTGCAGATGGTTGAGGAGGTTCCCACGGTGAGCGGTCATGATGAACCGGTCGACATAATCATCACCGAGGAAGGAATCATTCGGTGCAAAAAGTGAATTGCTGACCCCGCACACGATTCTCCGCATCTCGTATCTCGTATCGTAATTTCCCATACTCATGTGAGCAGCTGATTGTCATTGCGTTGTCTGCCCCCTGGCCGACACGAGCGTCAGCTCCCTGGCTGAGCTCGGGCCAAGCGGGCAGGCGGCCAGAGGCTAGGGAGCGAGATCCCTCGTACAGTAACATTAAGCATACCGATTATAGGTCATTGCGAGAAGC
>CALJBY010000336.1 GCA_938024025.1 uncultured bacterium | reverse complement strand
TCGTGGGCCTGGGGAATGGCAAACTGTTCACCTTCCGGACTGAGTGAATGGTCAGGAAGGGGAGTGTTCGATTGGGGGTTCAGTGTCTCGTTAGTCATAGGCTGGCATCTCCTCTCTCGTATTGTATGCATAGTGCATTGTTTGTCTGAGTGAAGTACGGGGCAGGGTGCTTAGGGCATATGGTCTTACTCCAATGGCCCTGCAATCAAACGCAGGTCATCGATCCAGACAGTGCCTTTTCCATTGATAACCAGGTTTAGCTTTATATCGTCTGGATCGTCACCTTTCTTAAGATAAAATGGTGTTTCCTGTGATGTCCATTCGGTGGTTCCGGTCAGGGGCGCCTGGAGGGCGCGCGAGAAAAATTCACCCTTTCCCGGGAAGTGACACCACATCTCCAGATACACCTGCCCCTCTACGCCCGCGGTACGAAGCCTGGCTTGATAGATCAGACGGGCATTGTCGATACTCAGGTCTCCGGTTTCATAGAGTCTCACCGTAGTGGGACTGCTTGTGGTTATCCGTAATGAACCACGCTGGTCACTGGATATATCCTTGTCCAGGGTAATGCCCGATCGACTGATGATTCCATCAAGGGAGTCGAGAGGATAGTGCTTTACCTCACGAGTTTCATCCCTATTAGTGGAGCACCCGAAGAGCAGGAGGGTAGCACAACAGGTAATAAAAAAACATCTTTTTTGTATGAAACGCATGTGATTTCCTCCGGTGACGATGTGATGTATGTTGGCGTGTGATCTTTCAATCATGATTACCAGATGCCTTCAAAAGAGTGAATCCAGTGAAAATCCTATAAGCGGCGGGAGATGCGTATGTACCCATAGTTATGACAGGTGCCGCTTTCGCAATAAAGGCAGAGCATTTGCCTGGGGTTAAAGAAAAATGTTTGGGAATGGCCACATGTTTTACAGGTCCATTTTCCCCGCCACCTGGTTTCGTTATTCGTAGCTATCCATTGCACCTTTCCTCCCATGCCGATACATAACTCGCTTGGTTGGGCCATCAGGTCGAAACAGCGCTCTAGTTCGGTTTCAAGGGCTTTTGAGCACCCGGCAGTGTCTGTAGCGAGACTGTCCTTATAGGGAGGGACGACGATCTCTTTACCTTTGATTCCTACAATGTGAAAAGAGTAGTCCCGGGCAGCTATCTTTTTGAGGACTGTTTCAAGTGACTTTTCTCCCAACCGCTTTGCCAGGATGCGATCGAAAGCGGTTGGTATGATTCCCCCTAAAGATGTTTCCAGGGGAATGATGGTCGTGTCCAGGATAATACCTTCTGTGCGCAGTGATTGTTTGATAAACTGAATGGCCTGATCTGCTGTTTCAGGGTGACGGGAATAGAAGACGATGGTACCAAAGGTTTTCCCCAGGGCAATCATCTTTTTCAATTCGTTCATGCTGTTGCGAACCTTTTTTTGAAAGGCGTGCTGACCAGCGGGACCTGTTGCATGCTCATAAATGAGCACTTGTTCAGCGCCGCCAGCCAGTGCTACCAGCTTTACCAAACAATTACAGAACTCTCCCTTGAGGTGAACAATGAAGATCTTCCTCGTGACATGAGCAGCATCAGCTGCTCTGTCAATGCCCTGGAGCAAGTCGTTGAGGGTGGAATCCATCCCGATCACCCAATCTGTTGCAGGGAGATTGCAATGTGATGCTGCAGGGATTCCCACAACGGGTGTATTAATCAGAGCAGAGAGTCTATGGGCAGCGCGGTACACAGCAGTATTTCCGATGACAATGAGTCCATCGATTTTAAACTGTTTCATGTGTTTCTTAATTGCCCCGTACCCCTTTTCATCAAGTGGAAAGCCACTGCTCGAAACACCAAGCAGTGTTCCGGCCCTCCGCAAGATACTCTTCATTTCGAGCATACTCCACTGCAGGGTTACGGTACTCTCCGGCCCTTTGCTGAGACCCGAGAAACCGCCTTTAATACCCTTGACGGTTATTCCCCGGTTGAGAGCCAGTCTGGCAACTGATCGGATTGCCATATTCATACCGGAAACATTTGTTCCGTCGGTAAGGAGTCCGATGCGTATTCCCCGGGATTTCTCTTCGGGAGGCATTTCCAGTTTCCTGCTCAAGTGCAATGCGGTTTTGGTGTTAGTACTTAAACCTTCCTGAAATGCAGGTGTTTGGATTTTTATTAGTGACTTCAGGAGAGGAGCGGAGCTGATTTTTTTTGCGTTCAACCTTACCAGCTGGGGTTCCGGTGAGATGGTATCGAGCAGTTGAATAGCCCGTACTCCCATTCTGGTTGCCAGGGTTCGTTCAAATACGGTGGGATTGCCGCCCCGTTGCAGGTGACCCAGTACGGTTTCCCGCACCTCTCTTTTTGGCTCAAGAAGCACAGCAATGGTTTCCTTTAAAAAGGTGGTTGAAACGGGAGCGCCTTCTGCACGCACAATAATGCCTGCCTTTTGCCCCTCTTCAAAACTCTTTTGCAGTACGAGAAGCATGGTAGTGAGCTCGCTCTGGCTTACCCTTTCTTCGCGGATAAAAATACGATCTGCCCCTGTGGCCAATCCACTCATGACCGCGAGATAACCACGGCGTCGGCCCATAACCTCTACGATGATGACACGTCTGTGGGAGGTGGCTGTGTCCCGCAGTCGATCAATAGATTCCACAATGGTATTGAGGGTGGTATCAACCCCGATGGACATATCTGTATACGCAATGTCATTGTCAATACTTCCGGGAATACCCACAATAGAAAGCTTCATATGTTTAAGGGCTGGAGTGCTATATTCCTTGTTTTGTAAAAGGGAAAAAAGTGCATATCCCCCCGTTAAGGAGCCATCTCCTCCAACAATTACCAGATCAGAGATGTTGTGACGATATAAGTTCATCAAGGCTTTTTCTTTGAGCTTTTTCGATTGCGTGGTAGTTTCTTTTAACTCGGGACATCGTGCTGATCCCAGGAAGGTGCCACCTTCTCGAAAGTTCCAGCTTACATCCACCCAGTCCAGGGGAAAGATCATATCGCCCCCCTCCAGAAGGCCCCGATAACCATCTCGGATGCCGTATGCTTCCCAACCCCTATTGAGGGCGGCTCTTACCGTTCCTCTGATAGCCGCATTCATACCGGGTGCATCTCCCCCGCTGGTCAGAATGGCAACCTTCTTAGGGCGTTTCATTTACATCTCCTCCTTCGGGTGTAGTGGGCTTAGCAGGGTCAAGAGTTCCTGTGGTTGTTCGATAAGTGCTTGTGCTCCATGGGACTGCAGTTCTTCCCGTGTCCTGTAGCCCCACAGGGCTCCGACGGGAAACATACCCGCACGGACAGCTGTCTGCATATCTGTTCCCGTGTCCCCCAGGTAGAGGATGTTTGCCGGTGGGATTGCAAGAGTATCTGCCATGTGCCGGGCACCTGTTGGATCGGGTTTGCGGGGGATGTTACTGCAGGCGCCTTGAACCATCCGGAAAGTCCACTTGTGCAGGAGTTCAGCAACACACTTCTTGGTAAAATCATCCGGTTTGTTGGAAAGCACTGCCAGTGGAAGATTACGCGCGGTCAGTTCATCGAGCATTCCCGCCACACCAGCGTAGGGTTTTGTCTTTTTATTCCAGTGGACTTTGTATGTCTCCTGAAATGCTTTACTGCATGCCTCGATGGTATCCCGGTGTTTATTATGATAAGGCACGGCACGGGTCATGAGCATGGTTACTCCTTCACCGACGAACGTGCGGTAATCATCTGTGTTGTGTGGGGGGAAATTATGCTCTGCAAGAACTTTGTTTGCAGCATCAGCAATATCTTCCAGGGTGTCCAGCAGTGTTCCGTCAAGATCAAATAGTACCGCTTTGCAATCCATGCTGCGTCCTGTGTGTGTTTTAGGAGAGAGGAACTGTTGGTTACCATGATAGCAAAAAAAAGAACAGAACAGAACTCTTTTTTCTGCTAACCGTTGAGTAACTATAAGGTATTCGGTTTATAAATCCACCTTTTTATGGTATGATAAAATAAAGGATTCAGTTTGCGTGGTGAAGGGTCTCTTTTGTTACGGTGGAAGGATGTAGATGTTTATCGCAAAGATTAAAAGGACTGTCAAAAAATATTCTATGCTGGAGTCAGGGGAAAAGGTAGTGGTGGGAGTTTCCGGAGGTCCGGATTCCATGGCGTTGCTCTCTGTGCTCCACCAGATGCAGGAAAACTATAATCTCCAATTGCAGGTGGCGCACCTCAATCACGGGTTCAGAGGCAAAGAGGCTGCAAGGGATGCTCAATTTGTTCACGATATGGCGCAACGCTTTGGGCTGCCTTGTGAAATAAAAACCTTTGATGTGCCTTCTTTTAAAAAGAGGAGCACACTTTCTTCTCAAGAGGCTGCCCGGGAAGTCCGATATCAATTCTTAGAAGATGTGAGGCAACGCTTTCATGCCTCCAAAATCGCCCTGGGGCATAATGCGGATGATCAGGCCGAAACACTTATGATGTGGTTGCTGAGGGGTACGGGCCTTAAGGGATTAGGGGGCATGCCACCTGTGCGAGGGGGGATTATTATTAGACCACTTATCGAAACCACCAGGGAGGAAATTGAGGCCTTTCTCACAGAAAGGAGCATACCTTTTGTGGTGGATAGCTCCAATCAAAACCCTGACTATTTGCGGAACAAGGTGCGACAGCAACTATTCCCCCTGCTTAAGGAGCACTACAATCCTCAGCTGGTTAAGCGATTGGCTAAAACAGCATCAATATTAAGAATAGATAACGAGTACTTAGAGTATAAAACTCAAGCAATGCTTGATAATATAATCGTCTCGCGTGATAGCACGTCAGCAGTGATTAACAGTTCGGCTCTTTTGGCATTACCCGTAGCCCTTCAGGTGAGATGTATGAGAAGTGTTCTTGAGAAGGTCAAGGGCAATTTAAAGCGGATTAGCGCTACCCATCTCAACGCTATTCTAAAGATTCTTTCAAACGATAAGCCGTCCAAGGTGCTACAGCTACCGGATGGGATCAGGGTGGAAAAATCGTATCAGCGACTGAAGCTGACCCGGCACCAGAGTGCTCCCCTGCCGTTTCACTATTCCTTCACTGCAATTCCAGATCGCGTCAGGATTCAAGAGATTGGGAGGGAGATGCACTTTGCCATTGTGGAGGGGAATGATCATGCAGGCAGTGATAATAACGCCCGTGTTGCATGTCTTGATGAGGGGAAAGTGGTAATGCCCCTTACGATACGAAATGTCAAACCGGGAGATCGATTCCAGCCATTAGGGATGCAGGGTAAGAAAAAGGTTAAAGACTTCTTTGTCGATGAAAAGGTTTCCCGGGCAGAAAGAAAGCGTATTCCCCTCGTTTTATGCAAAGAGGTAGTGGTTTGGGTGGGAGGAATGAGAATTGATCACCGTTTAAGAGTTACCAAAAACACCCGGAAGATGCTTACCATTGCACTGAAATCAGAAAACAGGAGTCAGGAGTAAGACACTAAGAAAAAATGCCTAAATTGAACTAAATTGCCTAAAATGCCTAAAGTGAAAAAGAGGGGAGACAGAAGAGATTACAGTGTAGATTGCGGCCCGCCCTGGTGCTGATTTAAGAAGTGCTTCACTGCCTTTCTTACAGACTGAAACTAAATACACGGTACTCACAATGTGGCCGGTCTGGGCCAGGGAATGCGGATTGTTCAAGGCACCACAGAGGTGCTGAGAGGACAGAGAAAATCTGAATGCGATACATTCGCCGAAAAAAATTACAGGAATACATTTACATCGAATTTTATAGATAATTCGTTTGATGATTTAGAGTGTTTGTGTTAACATAACAAAAAAAGATTGTTATTTTAACTCCTTAAAGAGGTGTCCTTTGAATCGTTTAAATAAGAATATTGCTCTGTGGTTAGGTGTTGTACTTGTTTTTGTCCTCTTGATTAATCTGTTTAGTCAACCGAGGGTCAAGCGAGACGAGATAAATTTATCAGAATTTTTGGATCTGGTTGAAAAAGGTGAAATAAGCGAGGTTCTGATTCAGGGAGATTATGTCCAGGGCACCTTGTTGAGCGGCAGACAGTTTAAGACCTATAACCCTGGGTACACTAAACTGATTGAGGATTTAAGAGAAAAAGAGGTGATGATAACTGGGGAGGAAGAGCGGCAATCACCGTGGACGACGATCCTGATTAGCTGGTTTCCCATGGTTATTATCATAGCCATCTGGGTATTCCTGATGAGGCAGATGCAGGCAGGTGGTGGAAAGGCAATGTCTTTTGGCAAGAGCAGGGCCAAGCTGTTAACTGAACAGCAGCAGAAGTTCACCTTTGAAGATGTTGCCGGCATTGATGAGGCCAAGGAGGAGCTTGAGGAGATTATTGATTTTCTCAAAGATCCAAAAAAATTCACCGTGCTGGGGGGGAGAATTCCTAAAGGTGTAATCTTGATGGGTGCTCCGGGAACCGGCAAGACCCTGCTCGCACGTGCTATTGCAGGTGAAGCGGGTGTACCCTTTTTCAGTATTAGTGGATCTGACTTTGTGGAAATGTTTGTCGGCGTGGGAGCCTCCCGGGTGAGAGATCTTTTCATGCAGGGCAAAAAGAACGCCCCCTGTATCATCTTTATTGATGAGATTGACGCGGTAGGGAGACACCGCGGTGCAGGACTGGGGGGTGGTCATGACGAACGGGAACAGACCTTAAACCAGCTGCTGGTTGAGATGGATGGTTTTGAGTCTAACGAAGGGGTGATATTAATAGCTGCTACCAATCGTCCGGATGTGTTGGACCCGGCACTCCTGCGTCCCGGACGGTTCGATCGTCGCGTTGTTGTTCCCCTGCCTGACATCAAGGGCCGTAAGGGTATTTTAACCGTACATGCCAAAAATAAGCCGCTTGCGGATGATGTGGATCTGGAAACCGTTGCAAAGGGGACACCGGGTTTTTGTGGTGCGGACTTATCTAACCTGGTAAATGAAGCAGCTCTGATGGCAGCTCGCCATGAGAAAAAGCAGATTGAAAAAGCAGACTTTGAAGTTGCCAAGGATAAGGTTTTAATGGGTGTTGAACGCAAGAGCATGATTATCAGTCCGGAGGATAAGGAAAATACTGCTTACCATGAGATTGGCCATGTTCTCGTTGCCAAGCTGATACCGGGGACGGACCCTATTCATAAGGTTACCATTATCCCGCGGGGGTGGTCACTTGGCCAAACCCACTATTTGCCCGATGAGAAATACACCAAAGCGAAAAAATCTCTTTTGAGTGAAATTGCAGTGCTC
>CALJBY010000335.1 GCA_938024025.1 uncultured bacterium | reverse complement strand
CGACGGGCAACCTTGATTCACACACCAGCGGTGAAGTGCTCGATCTCCTGGCACGTCGCTGCCGTGAAAGGGGAACTAGCCTGATTGTAGCGACCCACAGTCCCCTTACCTGTCGGTATGTGGACAGGATTTTAACCATGGTGGACGGGGTGGTGAGTGAAGAACCTCTGTCCAGGGAGTTTGACGCGTGAGGGTTGTTACTAAATCTTTTTTACGTTATTTTACTCGACGGCGTTCCCTCAGCCTGTTGCAGTTAATGGGCGTTGCATGTGGTGTTGCAGCCGCCGTTGGCATGTTCTATTCTTCTCAATCCGCCCTTTCACATTTTGCCCGTACCGTTACTTTTCTTAAGGGCACGGCCACCCACAGTATTAAACGACCCGCGGGACCTCTCGGGGAAGCTCTTCTGACCGATTTGATGCGTGATCCCGCCGTTACGGCTTTCTCCCCGGTGATAGACAGAAAAATCATCCTTCCGGGCGGGGAGATACTCCGCATAATGGGTTTGGATCCTCTCCTTGACAGAGGTGTACGGGATGGGTTTTTCACGGGTTCTTTTATTGAGCAGGCTACTCGAAGAGAAGGGCTCTCCTTTTTTACCAGTGAGAGAGCGGTGCTGATTGATTCCCTGCTTTCAGAAAAACTGGGACTGCAGGCAGGGGATGGGGTGGCAACAAACCGCGGCACCCTGGAGGTTGTCGGGACTTTTTCCACTCCCATGGGTGAACCGTTCCTCCTCATGGATATCGGACATATCCAGGAACTGTTCGGCTTGCGGGGTGAAATTGACCGTGTCGACCTGGTTGTAACAGATGAAGAAGGTTTTCGTTCCCGCTTTAACACCGGTTTTATCATCCAGTCAGGCTCGCAGCGCAGATCATCTTTAAATGAGATGCTCAGGGCATTCCGCTTAAATCTGGAGGCCCTTTCCCTCTTAGCCCTCTTCGTGGGTGTGTATCTGGTATATAACACTGCAATGTTTGCAGTAGTAAGCCGCCGGAGAGATGCAGGTATTTTGAGGGCCCTCGGTGCAGGAAGGAGGGAGATTGCCTTTGCCTTTCTTGCTGAAATCATACTCCTTGGCACTGCGGGGGGATTTCTCGGGGGTATACTGGGTTACTTTTTGAGTTGGTTTTTTGCAAACCTGATTGGTACAACCATTACCAACCTCTATTTTTCCTTTAGTGCCCCTCTGCCATCCTGGTCCTGGTGGATTCTTCTCTACGGCGTGGTCCTCGGATGTGGTGCCAGCCTGCTGGGGGGTATATTTCCCCTGGTGGAACTGGTGCGCGTTGATCCGGTCAGGGCAATGCAGGGGTTTCTCTCCTATCGTGGTAAGACGGGTACTGTTATCAAACTGGGTGTTGCCGGCGCAGTGATACTCCTTCTAAGCGTGGCCCTTTTTGCAATGGCATCAGCCCATGTCTATCTGGGATTTGCAGGTGCCTTTTTTCTTCTCGTCGGGGCAAGTTTTCTTACGGGGCTGCTGGTAGTCGTACTCGCACCTTCGGCCTACTCGATTTTTCACCGCTTAGGGGGCATTGCGGGCAAGATAGCGGTGGGCAACATCCGTCAAAATCTCGGCCGAACTACGGTTGCCATTGCTGCCTTTATGGTTGCCCTCTCCATGCTCATCGGGTTAGGTGCTATGATAGGAAGCTTCCGCATGTCCTTAACCTACTGGATGAAAAGCCAGCTTCGGGGTGATCTCTATATAGCGCCGATCGCAGAAATTACCGTGCCCGAGGATTTCTATCACGAGATACAATCTATTGAAGGGATCGCGGGCATTGATACCTATCGCAATGTGCAAATCAATTATCAGGGTACCATGATTTACCTCGCCGCGGTTGATGCCCCGGTGCTTCAACTGTTTTCCCAGTTTCTCTGGCTGAACGGGGGAAACGAAAATTGGGAAGCAGTGAAACGGGGTGAAGTAATTGTCTCGGAGAGTTTTTGCAACCGGTTCGGACTTGGCACCGGTGACACGATTATGCTAGAGGGTGTTGATGGAGCAGCACCCTTTACAATAGCAGCGGCATTTTATGATTATACCACGGAACATGGACTGATCATGATGGACCGATCAACCTATCTTCAGCTCTATGGTGATCACACGATAGACAGCCTTGGAATCTTTTTAGACGAGCACGCTAATCGCCCGATGGTAATTGATTCAATAAGACAGAAGGCTGAGGCCCGGGGTCTTCCCCTGTTTTATCAGGAGGAATTGCACGGGAGAATTTTAGATATTTTTGATAGCACCTTTGCCGTTACCCGTTCCATGCGACTTCTTGCCGTTATTGTGGCGTTCTTTGGTATTGCCGGCGCCATTGTAACCCTCTTCATGGAGCGGCAACGGGAATTTGGCATTTACCGTTCCCTGGGGTTCTCCACTTTCCAGGTAGCCGGTATGACCGTGATGGAAGGACTTTTTATGGGGCTCGTCAGCTTTTTCCTCTGTACACTGGTGGGGACCGCTTTAGCGTGGGTGTTGATTAAGGTGATAAATTTTAACAGCTTTCACTGGACCATTTTTTACTATCCTGTAATGAGACCATATCTTGTAGCCGGGGTTACAGCACTCCTTGCAAGCCTGGGGGCTACCATCTACCCCATAGTGAGAATTTGCCGAACATACCCACAGATGCAGATTCGCGAAGAATAAGGAAAAGAAGCTATGAAAAATTCGAATCTACAGTGTACTGTGCTCGTGCTGTTACTGCTGGCACTTTCATGTGCCGCTATGGATGGTTGTGATCCGTGTGGAGCGCAGGCAGGTGAGGAATGGGTACAAGCGGTTGAGCCACGTGACTGGAATTTCCCCCGGGACCACGGCGCTCATCCCGCCTATCGCACCGAGTGGTGGTACTTTACGGGAAACCTCTCCGACGCATCGGATAGGCATGTTGGCTATCAGCTCACCTTTTTTCGTTTCGGGGTGAGACGGGAGATTGAAAACGGGGGCAATCCCTGGCAGGTAAGAGATCTCTACATGGCTCACTTTACCGTCACGCAAGTAGAAGAAAATAATTTTTCTGTGGCTGAACGGATTTCCCGCACAGGCCCCGGTCTGGCGGGTGCTCGAACAGACAGGATGGAGGTATGGATTTACAACTGGTCGGCCGTGATGAGAAACTCGTTAATCGTGCTTGAAGCACGCGATGATGCCTTGGAACTCAAGCTTACCTTGAAACCTGACAAGCCGTTAGTTTTTCACGGGGACAATGGCCTTAGTAAGAAGGGGGCAGGTACGGGGCAGGCATCCTACTATACTTCTTTTACCAGCCTTGAGACCCGGGGTTTTCTCAGGGTGGGAGCAAACGGTCCAAAACGGGAGGTGAAAGGGACGAGCTGGTTTGATCATGAATTCGGTTCTAATCAGCTGGCACAGAACCAGGAGGGTTGGGACTGGTTTTCCCTGCACCTTTCTGACGGGAGAGACCTGATGCTCTATTTCCTGCGCAGAACGGGGGGATCAATTGAACCCGCTTCATCAGGCACCCTGGTTGAAGCTGACGGGACTGCACGTCACCTTCCTTTAGAAGCGGTTTCTCTTGAGGTGTTGGACCAATGGAAAAGTCCTGCAAGTGGCGGGAACTATCCCAGCAGATGGAAAATTGATGTTCCCGCATGTAAGCTCGAGCTTGTAATCGCACCGCTTGTTCGAAACCAGGAACTGATCACCAGCGAGTCAACGGGTATCATTTACTGGGAAGGGGCAGTAGGTGGAGCGGGTACTTCAAATGGTCAACAGGTTACAGCTGAAGGGTACGTGGAACTCACCGGGTATGCAGGAAGCCTGGGAGGGGTCTTCTAATCCTAACGGGACACTTCCCTATTTTCTGTAGGAGCGCATTCATGCGCCATGAATTCGCGGCTGAAGCCGCTCCTACCAATTATAAAGAAATCTGAGAGATAAATTTTCAGGTTTACATGCGTAAGGATCTAAAGCGCTTCAATCATCATTACTCCAACACTCCAGTACTCCATCGTTCCAGTACTCCATAAGCCTCGCAGAGCGCTCGTCAGCTTTCTACTACAACTTTTCAGCCATCTCAAAGAGCTCTTTGAGTGCTTCAGGCGTTGAGAAGCCTTTATCCTGCCATCTAATAATGCCTTCACGGTCTAAAAGGAATGCATAGCCATAGCGGGCATCAAGATCAAGTGCCTTCATATACTTTTCTACATCACCATACATGGTCACAACATTTTTATGCTTTTCCTTGGGGATACCCCCGCGCATACCGCTATCGATTATGAAACTCATGAACTTATAACCGGAAGAGATCATGGGCACCTCGTAAAAGGTGAACCCTTCCTTGCTGCCAAACCGTTCGGTAAAGGGCCCGAGCCATGAGTCAAGCTGTGGCTGACTCTGCTGTAAAAAAGCAACAACGATGAGCGTTACTTTCCCTTGAGCTGACCCCGGTAGGGATACAGGGGTTTTTGCGAGCGATTTGGCGGTTACTTCAGGAAATTTTTTTCCTATATTGGGGTTTGCTGTTTCTGACATAATTTTTTTCCTCCCGGTTTGCTGGTTTTCTTCGGTGAGTGTATCTGTGGATGTGAGAGCATGTTTACTGGACAACAAGAGCCCAGACATACACGTGCTCACAAAGATCACGAATAGAAGCTTTTTATACGTCTTCATCTTTTGCATCCCCCTCTCGAGATATAAGCCATCATCTCAATAATAGGTTTCATAAAGGTCAGGCCAGCAATTGCAAGAATAATAATTATTACCTGCAGTTATGGTTCTGTTCCTTCTTTCTTGTCGTTAACCGACCAGTAATCGTAGATGAACATCTTTACCCAGCCGTGCAGAAGATCCTGAACGGCTCTTTCCAGGGTGGTTGCCCGAGGACCGGGGGCCGTGTTTCAACCGATTTGGATTCGGTCCGCGACGGATCCTGGGCCAGGATGGACATATCCAACTCC
>CALJBY010000334.1 GCA_938024025.1 uncultured bacterium | reverse complement strand
TGAGAAGCCTTTTCCAGACCTCATCCGTTGCCGCCTCGATTACCGGCACAATTCAAAAATAATACAATCTGGTTATTTGGAATTCTCCAGTTGACACCCAATACGACTGTAACTTCTTGAGGTTAGGTTCTTACCCAACTAAATCTAAGCAGTTCTCTTGCAGATAGGGTGATGGTAGGAGCGGCTTTAAGCCGCGAATTCATCGCGCATGAATGCGCTCCTACCGAAATTTGAAGCTCCTCGCCTACCCTAGTTAAATAAGCTTCGCTTGTTTAATCAGGGTGCGTGAGGAGCATCACATAACCTGTTTTGTTGCTTGACAACGGTAAGCCTGTCAAGCACAATAACGCTGGGTTTTTTACTGTCTCTGACTTTTTATCGGGAGGTATATAATCACTACACAATCATCTGCTCTCCCTTTCATTGAAAAAACTGCACGGGCTATTGCCCGCTATCCCTGGCGCGTATTGATCGTGGTTTTTCTAGTGACTGGATTGGCTGCCTGGGGAACCAGTACGCTTAAGATTTATACTGCCAGGAATGCTCTGTTCCCCAAGTACATTGACGTCTATCAGCGCCTCGAAAGCTTTTTGCAAAAATTTGGTGCAGTTTCTGAACTGGTGGTGGTTGTCGAAGATGCTCCTCAAGCACAGCTTAAGGAGTTTGCCACCGAACTGGCAGGGAGGCTTCGGCAGAGACCGGAAATCAGACATGCCATGGAGAGATTCGATACGCGCTTTGTACTCCAACATGGTTATCTCCTGGTGCCACCTGAACAGCTTTCGCAATTCACCTCCGTGCTCAATGGATTCGCCGGTCCGAATGCTGTCACACGTGCAGCTGAGTGGGGTGAAGCCCTGGAGGAAGCTGCAGACCGGCTGGATAATCCGCCCGCACTTTCAAACGGTGACAGTGACCTTAAAACCACTGAAAGACGTCTTTCTCTACTCCTCTTCTTTTTTAAACAGTGGTATCGTTTTCTCATATCTCAAGAAACTCCTGAATCAATCCCCTGGCATGAACTTATCTCACACCCGGGGGCAAAGCGCTTTGTGGAAGGGGGAGGATACTTTGCCTCCCGTGAAGGAGATGCCCTCTTTTTGTTTGTGAAATCGTCCAACTCTTCAGAAGAACTGAATATTATAGCACCATTTGTAGAGGCTGTAAAAGAGACGGTGGAAGACCTCCGCCAGGAGTACGGATCAGCAGGTATGCAGGTTCCCACGGTGGGTCTTACAGGATTGCCGGCGGTTACCTACGAGGAATATATAGCTCTCCAGAAAGATATTGTTCTTGTTTTGTGCACCGCAGGTGTGCTGATCCTCTTGCTGATTTTCCTCTGGCTCCGCTCTCTTAAGTGGGCCTTGCTTGTATTTGTCCCCATGGGTCTCGGAACACTCTTTAATCTGGCCCTCACCTCTGTCTGTATCGGTCACCTCACCCTGCTGACGTCCGGGTTTACCGCGGTCCTCTTTGGGCTGGGAGTAGATTACGGAATATTTATGAGTACTCGAATCATCGAGGAGCTTGCCAAGGGTCGAACTCTGGTGGATGGCATTGCCAAGGGGGTTGCTGCCTCTGGTAAAGCACTGATAACAGCGAGCATGGCCACCATACTCATTTTTATTGCACTTACCACGGTGCCCTTCACGGGCTTTGCAGAACTCGGTGTGGTTGCAGGCATGGGGGTATTCATGATTGTACTCTCCACGTTTGTAATCCAGCCGGCACTTTTTGCGGTGTTACCTCCGTCGTGGAAGCCGATCCGTTCTTCTAAAAAGGTCCCTGTCCCTGAAGCTCGCGAGAAATCTTTCAGCAAGAAACTGTTAAGCTATGGCCACGTCTACCTGCTCGCTTTTGCAGTGGTTACTGCTGGTGCTGGTGCCTTCTGGAGTACTGAGATTCCCTTTAACTACGATGTGCTTGCCATGCTTCCCAAAGATTCTGAGGCGGTTTACTATCAGCGGAAAATGGTTGAGGAGAGTGACTTTCAGGCCGAGACGATACTCTTCACTGCATCAACCATGGAGGAGGCCAGAAGGCTGGCTGATGAGGCAGTTCAGCTTTCCTCTGTGGGACGGGTTGAATCGTTAACCTACCTGTTTCCCCCTGATGCAATGACCAGGGCAGGGCAGGCACGGCAGATAGGTGAGATCATTTCGGAGTCTTATCGTCTCAAGCAGCTTGTAACCCTGGGAAAAGCTGAGCTCACTGAAAAGAATCTGCAGCAGATAGAGATCGCTTTAGAAAAGACCGGGCGCCTACTCGATGATGCTGCGGAAATGGCCCTCTCTGCCGGGCATGAACAGTTGCTTGAGGTGCTCTACCAGATACTTTCCAGCCTGGAAAAGGTGATGGATGAAGTCAAGGAAAATCCAAAAAGGGCCCGGGAAAGGACCCAGGGCTATTTTCACTCCCTGTTACACTACGCTGAGACGGGTCTCGGTATACTGGAAACTTGGACAAGTGCCAACGGATTAAGCCCTGGAGATTTACCCGACCAGCTGCGGGAGCGCTTCTTTGCCGAGGATGGTACGATTGCCGTCTATGCCTTTCCTGCCCAATCGGTTTACGATCCTGACAGTTTGGATCAACTGGTTAAAGAGGTTTACCGTGTCTCAAAAAATGTCACGGGTCCTCCCGTTACCCACCAGTGGTTTTCTCAAGTGGTCCTCAAACGCCTTCGCTTAAGCGCGCTTTTAGGTGTTTCCCTGGCCAGTATTTGGATATTGCTGATGTTGAGGAGTATTCGGGGTTTTCTCATTGTCTTTATTCCCCTCTTGATCGGTGGGGGCTGGATGATGGGAATTCTCTATCTTGCAAACATTACATTCAACTATGCAAATATCATTGCCCTTCCCTTAATGATAGGCCTTGCCGTGGACTATGGAGTATGGTTCGGTTACCGGAGACTCGAACTCAAGGATCTCTCTCCGTGGAGCGTCGCACAGAAGGCTGGAAGGGCCATTATGCTCGCTGCCGGTACTACCCTGGCCGGACTGGGAGCCATCATGCTGGCCAGTTACCAGGGAATTTCCCTCTTAGGTGTTACTATCACTATAGGTTTGTGTTGTTGCCTGGTGGCAGCGCTGGTTGTGTCACCTGCCCTTGCGCAAGTGCTTTTTAGGAGAAAAGAGGATGTTAGGTAAACATTTCCATCTGCTGACAGTGATGCTCCTTGCCTGGTCTATACCTGGCATTGGCCTTGCCCGGGAAGTCCAAACAGCTCCTTCAAGTCCGATGACCGTTTTGATCTGTTATCCTGGAGGTTCTGCACGGTCCCAGGATGCTCAATCGGCCACAGACACCATGCTGCGGGTGGTTGAAGAGGCTGGGGATTGGACCGCAGGTTCCATGACAAGCCTTTTCACGACGCACATAAATGAGTGT
This sequence comes from uncultured bacterium, assembly GCA_938024025.1. Lineage (GTDB taxonomy): Bacteria > Desulfobacterota > WTBG01 > WTBG01 > WTBG01 > CALJBY01. Next base: position 4,424 of record CALJBY010000334.1, on the reverse strand, counting down.
GCAACACATCTTGATGAGGAAAAGCCCCAATTTGCGATTACCACACTGGGTACTTTTTTAGCATATCGTGAGAAACGCAATCTCATCCCCCTGGTTCAACCCGTCATCAACGGGAGCAGTTCTGATAAGTACCGCATAGTGGTTCGCAAGGGGACCTTCACTTCCATCGAGAAACTCAAGGGAAAGACCCTGGGAGGTTCGCTTGTGGAAGAAACGGTGTTCTTCAAGCGAGTCATCTTGCAGGGTAAAGTGGACCCAGCATCCTTCTTTATCTTGAAAGGCTCCCGGCGGGCGCTCCGTTCTCTGAGAGCCCTGGTTAAGGGGGATCTCGATGCGGTTATGGTCAATTCCCAGCAGTACCGTGCCCTCGGTTCACTTCCCTTTGCGAGTGAACTTGAGGTAGCTTTCACCTCTGAAGAGATTCCCCTCGTGGGATTAGTGGCTAACGGGAAAAGGACTACCCCAGAGCAGCGAAACCGTTTCTTAAAAGCCCTTGAGAAAATGTGCGAACACCGGGATGGCAAACAACTCTGCGAGCTGTTCGGGATAGAAAGGTTTGTTACTGCAGATGAGCAGGCCTTTAAAACAATCATCACCCTGTGGAACGCCCAACGATAACCGGCCGATCTTAGGGGCTTAGATTCTATCGTAGATTTGCGCTATTGACAGAGAATGAAAAAGATTGGAGTAATGGAGTGTTGGAATAATGGAGTATTGATTTTCCTATTGCCTTACCAGTACTCCAGCTCTCCAATACTCCATCACTCCGGTTTTTCTCTTGTGCCTGGCTTCGGACTTCTTTATTTTTTTCTAGTAACCTTCAACCTACAAACGGACGATGCGTAACTTCTTATTCTCTCTCACGGGGTTTTTCCTGCTCTGCTCTTTTCTTGCCGGTTGCACATTTTCTCTCAGGAAAGATATAGTTTACCTGTACCCTTCGGATGAATGCCCACAATGGACACCGGTGCAATTGGAAGAAAACCTCCACACGTTCAATGATACTACTGACACCTTCATCCTGGAATGTGCCCTTAATCTGGTAAGAAATGTGAAAGGTGATCCCATTCATCAAACCGCAGCGGGAGCACATCTCTGTTTTTTGTTGGCAGACCGGATAGAAACGGATCAGATCAGGCGAGAGCGTTTTGCCTCAGAGGGTGTGAGGTGGGCTGAACGTGCCCTTGCGGAAAGCGCTCAAGGCCGTGGTGATGTTTATTACTACCTGGCGGTCAATCTGGGAATTGCCATCAAAGAACACCCAACGGTGGCTTTAAAGAATCTCGACCGGCTGGTGTCCAGTTTAGAGAAGGCCCTGGAGTTGTCACCGGATGTTAACTACGGAGGACCGTACCGGGTCTTAGGCATGCTCTACCTGATGGCACCTCCCTGGCCCCAGGGAATTGGAGATGGGGACAGGGCCCTGGAGCTCTTGCAGGAAGCAGTGCGGAGGTATCCTGAGTATCCCAAGAACCACGTCTTTTATGCACAGGCCCTCTGGGAAATTGAGGGTGATGCTGAGAGAGAAGCAGTCACAAGGCACCTGCATGAAGGACTTGTGCTCATGAACCAGGAACCGTGGCAGAGCGTAAAAGACCGCTGGATGGTTGATTTAAACTACGTCGCTCAGGAAGCTCATATCGAGCTTTCGGTTACTGACAAACGAGAAGAGTAGTTTCTCGCTATCATATAGAAAGAAGGAGGTCACCGAGAGTAAGCGAGGTCTGCTGCAGCCTGTGTAATGCCTTAAAAAGGAGTTATGTCATGAAAAGAAATATTTTTTTTGTGCTACCCATTATTTTTTTATCGATGTCCTGCCGGAGTGTTCCCGACCGCTATTTTTCTGATTCCCCCCGAGGATCTGATATAGTGCTTGAAAAACCGCAATCAAAAATAGATGTTGATCTAATGAAGGCATTTGAGTTAAGAAAATCCACCGAAGAGTTTTCAGTAAAAGAGGTTAGTATAAAAGAATTATCGACGATTCTCTGGTCAGCCAATGGAATTAACAGGGAAGACGGAAAGCGGACGGCACCAGCGCTTTTTGGAATGGAGGTTATCCGCATATATGTTCTTTCTAACAGCGGGATTTATTTATATGATGCCATGCAGAATACATTACTATCACGTTCCACTAAAGATGCAAGGAAAGATGTTGGTTCGAAACGTGGTGGTGCAGGGGGAACCGAAACTGCATCTTTAGTTCTGCTCTTAACCGGTGACCCGTCTATGATTCCGGATTTTATGTCAAAGGATATGAGGTTAAATGCTGCCTATGCCTCGGCGGGGACGATTGGACAAAATGTGTATTTAATAGCAAATGCTTTAGGTTTAAGAACTCGCCTTGTAGGAGCGCTGAGTGTGGAAGGGGTACGAGGTTGTCTTAAGTTAAGCAAAGATGAAATACCGCTCTACATTATGCCATTGGGATACGGAAAGTGAGTTTTCATGCATGGTGGGTATAATGAGCAAAAAAGTGTTGGATACTTGCAACAATCAGAGGCCACGATCGGAGGGATTTTTTCTTAACATAGATTTGGTAGTAGTAATATTTTGGTTTGTCAATAGTTGGAAAGCATGGCAGTAAGGTTAACACATTGTCATCCTTAAATTGTCTTTTTTGACGATTGACATCACATCTACCCTACGCTTAGATGTTGGGAATAAAAAATACCTCAGAAAATTCCTGAAATTATTTTCTGAGGCGTTTTCGTAATGTGCCAGTGAACCTATTATGCTATTTTCTAAAATTTTACTTTAAGGGAAATACCAATCACAGCAGTCCAATAAATCACATTGCTCCTTTCTAAGATCCATTCCTGTAGAGAGTTCGTTGTTGATGGTGAGATATGGTTGAGAAAGAGAGGTGAACGGCTCCCATGTTGTACTGCCCGAAGACGGAGTGCCTTCATACGCGAATGTAGTCCACAGTTCGGAAATGTTTTGCGATACTTGTTCCGCCTCTTCTGCTTCATCTGCAAAGGTGTGGAAAATATAATACAACTCTGCCCCATGAAAGGCACCGACACCTAATTCCCTGCCCACTTTGGGAGGGTAGGTAAAGCGATAATGATACAGAGTGTTATTAACCTCTGAGAGACTTGTCAGTGCTTTTCTGGTTGGACAGACAAAGAGAGAGTCGGCGAACACATTGGCAGCGGCCCTGACCGGATTATCATAGTTAGATGCAGGATACATCCTGAGGATCTGATCGGCAATATCGGGATAATTATCATGCACCCAGTTTTCGTAGTCATCTTCTGTGCTGATTCCAAATCCAAGTGCGAAAAATGCCCCCTCATCCTCATTAACCCCCATGATGAGCGGGGTATCTTTCCCCTCACCCTCAACAATGAGGGGAAGGGGCATATCGGTAAGAAATTCACCGTCCAAAACCGGGGTGCTTGCTGTGGTGATAGCCAGCACTTCTTCTGTAGGCTTTGATCGCAGGCACGCTGCAATATCTTGAGCGCCCTCGCAGCCGATTTCCTGCACGAATCTCTGCCCTTCCTCTAAGGCATTTTCTTCTGAGATCGTTTCCGGGTTAGTGTAGATAAAGCCGCTTTGGATTATTGCCTTATGAAAGAGCTCAGGAGCAATCGCCAGCAGCAACCCAATACTGATACCCCCTGCAGACTCGCCAAATACTGTAATATTATCTGGGTCACCCCCAAAGGCTTCTATATTGGTATTTAGCCACTCAAGGGCCTTTATCTGGTCGCGGATACCGAAGTTACCGATAATACCTGCTTCTGGCAGATACAAAAAACCGAGGTCTCTCAGCCGGTAATTTATGGTTACCAGCACAATTTTTTTATTCTGCGCGAGCCATTCCCCATCGTAGGTGGCAATGGAACCTGCACCGTCCATAAAAGATCCGCCATGTATGAACATCATAACAGGGAGATTCTTTATGTTTTCTTTTGGGCGGTAGATATTAAGGCACAGGCAGTTCTCATCCCATTCCACCGCCTCCTCTACATAAGAAGGGGATATCTGGGGGCATGCCTTGGAAAATTCATGGGCCCTAAGAGTACCTTGCCACGGCGTTTTATCAGCAGGGGCCTGCCATCGTAAACTTTCCACCGGGGGTTCCGCATAGGGAATCCCCTTGAAATAAAGAGCTGTTTCTCCTTCCATGCCCTCAATGATTCCTGATTTTGTTGTAACCAGTAAACGAAATTGGCCATCAGGGTAAAGCACATCGCATGCACTGTGTAAAGAGAGGGTAAAAAGGGTCGTGAGTAGAAAGGCGGTCTTTTTCACGGTCTTATTCTCCTTGATGGTTGAAATTCTTGATGTGATAAATGTATCAAATAATCAAAGGATGTGTCAATGAAAACAGATTTGTAAGGCATACTCATTATGTTCGATAAGAGCGCGGTTAATTGTCTGCTCTAAAAACCCCTTGCTCCACTTATAAT
>CALJBY010000333.1 GCA_938024025.1 uncultured bacterium | reverse complement strand
TGGTAAACCGACCGGGTTTACAAGTATGGAAAAAACAGAAGAACTGCACGGCATTACCTGTGAAGAGTGCCATGGACCTGGCAGTGGCTACCAGGCAGAAAACATCAAAGGAACGGATGAACCCGCGGAAAAGCACAAATTAGCTGACGCAGTAGCAGCAGGTCTCTGGTACCCTGTCAAAGAGGATCACTGCACCAATTGTCACAATGACGATCATAAACACAATTCTAAGGTCGACGAGAAATACAAATTTGATTTTAAGGAACGAATGGACAGAGAAAAAGAGAAGGGAAATAAAGAAGCAGGAAGCCATAAGCACTACCTTCTGGAGTTTGATCATGGACCGATCCCGGGTTCTTACTATCAGGACTGGCTCAAAGCAAAAGAGGCAAAAAAGAAAAGTGCTGAGAAAAAGTAATCGAAAGGATTCAAACAGGTTGGAGAGCTTATGAAAAAGAAATCAGCAGGCTTGTCTGTGGTGGTCATAATTATTTGCATCCTGAGCTATTTTCTGGTGACGGCATCTATACCTGACAGACCGGTACTCATAGAACAACCCATTATGTTCAATCACAAGAGACACCAGGAAAAAGATGTGTCCTGCTACGACTGCCATCAGTTTTATAAAAAGTACGCGGTCGCGGGAATTCCGGGAACGGAGCTTTGTTACGACTGCCATAAGTCAGATAAAGATCTCCAGGAAAAAGAAGAAAAGAGGAAGCTGCACGAATTCTTCACGAATAAGATCGAGATTGAGTGGAATCGCATTAACACCCCTCTGCCGGAGGATATCGTCTTTAGTCACAAAAGGCATGTCGTTAAGGATATTGAGTGTGCAGAGTGCCATGGCAAACTAGAAGAGCTGGTGGATACAAAACGCCTGGTTCAGGACTTTACCATGGACGGGTGCGTCGAATGTCATCGGCAGGAACAGGCAAGTATTGATTGTTTGATATGCCACAAATAGTTCTAGAGGAATCCATCAATGACTATGAGAAGAAGAACCTTTTTAAAGCTGTCCGCGCTAACTTCCTTGAGTACCTTTTCCCTGCCAAATGTCTTTGCAAAAAGCAGGAGAGGCAAAGCAGATGAACCCTACTGGGTCCCAAAGGTTGGACGATATGCTCGTACGGTTTGTGACGACTGCTCTAGCGGCTGTGGCATACAAGTAAAGCGGGTAGAAAAAAAGGCAGTAAAGATTGAGGGCAATCCGATCTTTCCTTTGAATAACGGCTCCCTCTGTCCCAGAGGGCAAACAGCCCTGCAATCCCTCTATAATCCTGATCGCATCAAATCCCCATTGATGAGAGACGGGACGAGGGGAAGCAATCAGTGGAAAGAAATAGATTGGGATTCGGCAATAGACCAACTTGCTCATCGTTTGCGTGACCTGAGAGCTAATGACAGACCACATGAACTTGCCCTCTTGTCTGGAAAACGGGGTGAGGGAACACCGTACGTGCTCGATCGCTTTATGAAGAGCTACGGCTCTCCAAATACTATCTGGTGTCCAACACTTTCCAATGAAAGCGTTACCAGGGTACAGTCTCTCATGGAAGGAAATGACGAATACAAGGCATATGATCTCGAAGGAACTCGGTACCTTCTTGCTTTTGGCGATGTACTGCTTCAAAACCCCGACTGCTGTATGTCCGTACTGCGTTCCCTCAAGCACTTACGCTTCAGCCAGCCGGGCAGAAGGGTAAAATTGCTGGTAGCTGACAGCCGTCTCTCCAATACTGCAGCAAAGGCGGATGAGTGGATCCCTATTAGTCCCGGAAGTGAAGGGGCACTTGCACTGGCTATGGCCCATGAGCTGATTCAAAAGAACCTTTATGACAGGGCCTTTATTCAAAAACATACGTTTGGTTTTGAAGATTGGGAAGATCAGTCAGGCGCACATCATAGTGGTTTTAAGACCATGGTCTTACAAGAGTATTCGCCCCGGCAGGTTTCCTCCATCACCGGTGTTTCTCCCGATACAATCAAAAGGTTGGCAGTAGAATTTGCAACCCACCGTCCTGCCCTTGCGCTCTGCAGTCACAACACCTACTTTTTCAGTAACGGGGTCTACAACGCAATGGCGTGTCACGCTCTCAATGCACTTGTCGGCAGCATCAACACCCCGGGGGGTCTCCTCTTCCAGAGGAAACCGCCCTTTACGGACTTTCCTCTCGCACAAGGTGATCATGATACTGAACGCGGTCTTACCATGCCGCGGATAGATTGCGCAGATGATACTCCCTACCCCTTTAGCGGGCAAGCGGCTGCATACTTTCCGCAGGCGGCCATAGAAGGAAGGCCTTATGCAATTGATACCCTGATGATGTATCACACGAATCCCCTTTACAGCCGCATCGATTCTGACTCCTACAGGAAGGCCTTTAAAAAAATTCCTTTCATTGTCAATTTCACTCCCTTCATGGATGAAACCGCCCTCTATGCCGATCTCATCCTTCCTGATTCAACTTTTCTGGAACGGTGGGAAAACACATCGGTTTCTTCCGGAATGGGGCGAGCTGCCTGTGCTGTCAGACAGCCCGTGCTTGAGCCTCTCTATAATACGCTCAATACAGGAGACGTCATTATACGATTGGCGAAAACTATCGGCAAACCCGTTTCGAATGCATTCCCCTGGGATGACTCTCAACATCTCATTAAAGAAAGAATTCGAGGTATCCAGGAATCAGGCAGGGGATCAGTAGTAGAAGCGTATTCCAAGAAATTCTGGAAAAAGGTTCTTGATCAGGGTGGCTGGTGGGAGCAGGAATACCCCTTCGGAAAGCTTGAGGAGCATCTCAACACCCCCTCGGGAAAATTCGAATTTTTCTCACAGTCCCTGAAAAACAGCGCCCCAATAAATCACTCGGCAGTAAAGAAGACAGAGCAATGTGATCAAAAGTGTATGCCGCACTATGAATCCCCTCACTACCAGGGTGATCCAGACATGTTCCCCCTGATACTGATTCCTTTCCCCACAGCATCTCTGGGCAGCGGGGGGGGGGCAAATCAGCCCTATTTGCAGGAAGTGTTTGGCAGACTGCATGGGTTGACCGGGGGAACCTGGGTTGAAATCACCCCGGAGCTTGCCAGCCGTTTAGGGGTTGCCGATCATGACCTTGTGTGGCTTGAGTCACCTCGAGGCAGAATAAAAGCCCCGGCAAAAATATATCCGGGTATTTCACCCGATGTGGTGCACATACCTTTAGGACAGGGTCACACAGCCTACGGAAGGTTTGCCAGGGATAGGGGTGCCAATCCGCTTACCATCCTGGAAAAGGTCTTTGATCACACGAGTGGCGCACAGGTGCTGGCAGGAACACGGGTTAAACTGTATAAAGCATAAATAAGGGTTACGCTATGAAACCGGAAAAGATTAAATGGGGTATGGTTATCGATCTTGACTTGTGCATCGGATGTCAGGCCTGTACCGTGGCTTGTAAACAGGAAAACAACATCCCTTTTGTATCATCCGATCAAGCCCGAATGGGAAGGGCTATCCAATGGAACCAATTTATCACTACTGTGGAAGATCCCTTGCCCCACACCAAGGTACGCTATCTGCCACGGCTGTGTAACCACTGTGAACACCCACCCTGTGTCAAAGTTTGTCCCGTCGAAGCAACGTATCAGAATCCGGAAGGATTGACAGCGCAAATTTATACCCGCTGTATCGGCTGCCGGTTTTGTACCGTTGCATGCCCGTACGGGGCAAGATTTTTCAACTGGTACGAACCGGAGTGGCCCGACGAAATGAAAAGTTCTTTAAATCCAGATGTCTATATAAGAACCAAAGGTATTGTTGAAAAGTGTACCTTTTGCGTTCAACGTATCAGAGCTGCAAAAGACAAAGCTAAAGATGAAGACAGGGAGTTAAAGGACGGTGATGTTATACCGGCATGCGTTGAGACGTGTCCGACCAAAGCCCGTGTCTTTGGCAATCTTGCTGATCCCCATAGTGAGGTAAGTACATTGTCTAGAAGCCGGAGAGCACTGAAACTTCTTGAACACCTGGGAACAGAACCTAAAGTCATGTATCTGACAGAAAGGACATGGAATGAGTCACTATAATGATTTTCCAAATGATGATACCGCCCTCATTAATCCACTGATGAAGAAGAGCGGTCGATGGTACTATTTTACCATTGCCTGTCTCTCCGCAATCGTAGCCTGGGGTCTCTTCTCCTGGGGCTATCAAATCCGTAATGGCCTTGGTGTCACCGGTATGAACAGTCCCATCTTTTGGGGAATTTATATCGCAAACTTCGTTTTCTTTATCGGGATTAGCCACGCCGGAACGCTCATTTCCGCCATCCTGAGGGTAACACAAGCGGAGTGGCGTAAGCCGGTGACGCGATGTGCTGAGGCCATCACCGTTTTTGCTTTAATGGTTGGTCCTATAAATGTCATCATAGATCTGGGACGGGTAGACAGAGCGCTCAATATTATTCCCTTCTTTAAATACGGTCGATTTGAGTCTCCTCTACTCTGGGATGTCTGCTGCATAACAATTTATTTGCTGAGCAGCGTCACCTTTCTCTACCTGCCCCTCATTCCTGACATTGCCATGCTCCGTGACAAGTATACCAAGAGAAGGTGGTTCTATCGAATTCTCTCTTTAGGCTGGACGGGTTCACCCCGGCAGAAAAAAGTATTGGAAAAACTCATGGCGATCGGGACCATTCTCATCATACCCATAGCTGTCTCCGTCCACACGGTGGTTTCATGGGTATTTGCCATGACCGTTCAGCCCATGTGGCACAGCACTATCTTCGGTCCCTACTTCGTGGTTGGGGCAATTTTCTCAGGTATCGCCTCCCTCATTATCGCAATGGCCATTTTAAGAAAGACACTTCACCTTGAAGAGTACCTCAAGCCTATCCACTTTAACTACCTTGGCCTCCTGCTGTTAACGATGTGCTTGCTGTGGTTCTACTTTACCTTCGCAGAATATCTTACCACCTTCTATGGGGCGGAACCTGAACATATGGCGGTCTTTTATTCCAAACTGGGTGGGGAATATACCTACTACTTTATTTTCATGATTGTGACGTGTTTTGTTATTCCCTTTATTTTCCTGGCACCCGCCAGACTTCGAACCATCACAGGCACCGTCATTGCATCTATTGCCATCAATATAGGAATGTGGCTGGAACGCTTCTTAATTGTCGTTCCCACACTCTCCCGACCCCGTCTTCCTTACGAGCACGGCATCTACCATCCTACCTGGGTGGAGTTTTCCATTTTTGCCGGTGAAGTTGCAACGCTATGCCTCCTCTATGTTTTTTTTGCAAAACTCTTTCCCATCATCTCTATCTGGGAGTTGCGAGAAAAGCATGAAGATGAAGAAGCAACCATAAAAGAAAAGGCAGTTACAACGGGCAGCTATGAATACTAGATGACGCTTTTACTGCCTGTAAATCACCAATACATTCACCCTGACCACGAGAAAGCACAATGACAACAAGATTCTTTTCCCTATTCACTAGTAGTATCGTCCTCTCTGTGATCTTGAGTTCCACTGCCTTCGCAACGACAGCAATGAAATCTAAACACATGCAGATCGGCGAAAAAATTCTTTCTTACATCATTGAGAAGGACCGTTCCAACAGTTTATCCTCTGATAAGCTCGAAGGAAAAACAATTCTCCTGGTATTTGCAACGATTGATCAGCAATTTTCAGGAAGTGTCCTCCGTGATGTTCAGAATATAGTGAGTAACCGAGCTGTAAAAGATTTTAAGGCAATCGGTATAGTTTCTTCTCACAAGGGGTATGAAGGGGTTAAACAGTTAATTGATCGCTACCACCTTAAGTATCAGATGCTCCATGATGTGGGAGATATCATCTCAACGCAATTGGGGATAATTGTATACCCAACCACGTTGATCATTAATAGCAATGGCCGGTTGGCATATTACTATCCCCTGTATGCATCAGATTACGCTGCACAGGTTTCATCCTATCTGGAAAAGATTATTAATGATACGGAAGAACAGTACCTTAATGAAGTGGTTGCACAGCAAAAAGAGTACGAGGCAATTAAAAAAGCCAGAGAGAAAATCGCACGAGGGGAGGTTACGGAAGCAATAACAATCTTGAACACCTTAATCGAAGAGGGATCTACTTCCTTTGATCTCCATTTACTCCTGGGGTACTCTTTGCTCAATATACAACAACCAAAGAAGGCACTGGTGCACTTTAATAAAGCCCAGGAATTAAATGCCGATTCAGCAATGGTGGGTCTGGGGATGGGTTTAGCCTTTTCTCGTACCGGCCAGAGAGAAAAAGCCTTAGTGCTCCTCACCGAGGTAATAAAAAAAGAGCCGGTTGCACATATTGCCTATCGGGAACTCGCCCACATTTATGAAGAGAAAGGCGAGGTAGACAAGGCTATTTATTATATTATTAAAGAACTGGGTTCTTTAACTGCTCAAATTGAGGATTAGAAAATGAAATGCGCATCTGCACAGATAAAAAGGATAGCCTTTGCTGCTTTCTTTATCTTCTTTCTGGGATTATCATACCTGCTGCAAAATGCCTCGGGTAAGCTCTATCTGGGAATGACAGCACCCTCCTTTACGCTAAGCGATTTAGATGGCAAAAGCCAAACATTAAACAACTTAAGCAAAGAGAAGGAATTAACCGTCATCGTTTTCTGGTCTACCTGGAATAATCAGTCGTTCGATGAATTAAAAACGCTCCAGGAATTGTTTGTGCACTATCGATCGGAAGCGTTTCAAGTCATAGCAATTAATGTAGAAGATCAGACGATTTCAAATGATCAAGTACAGTTAATCGCTGACTATTGTAATGAAATAGGCATTACCTTTCCTGTACTTATTGATCAGGGTCTGCAGCAATTTAATCACTATGCTATAAAAGCTGTGCCTACGACTTTTCTCATCAATCGCAAAAGAACTATTATCGACAAGCTTGCAGGTTATCCCATTTCCAGGAGAAATCAACTGGCTTCCGCTATTAAGGACATTATACAGCCTGCATCCGAAAAGGGCACATCGGAACAGAAGCATTTCACCAGAACAGAAGAAAAAGCACAGCGATACTATCAAATGGCGAAGGTGCTGAGGAAGAAAGATGATTTATCAAGCGCCGCTGGGTCATTGCGTCAATCTATTGCACTTGATGATGATTTTTATGCTGCGTACAATCTCCTCGCAATTACTCTCTATGAAGACGGAAAACGTGAAGAAGCGGTTAAGACTTTCAATGAAATTGCATCAAAAACTTCCGATGATCCTTTACTGCAACTCGATTATGGTAATTTTTTAATCAGGATTGGCGATGATGAAAAGGGGTTAACAATAATTAGACAGGTTCTTAAGGAAGATAAAAGTTATGC
>CALJBY010000332.1 GCA_938024025.1 uncultured bacterium | reverse complement strand
ATGGAGTAATGAGTAACAGTTTAGGGGTTTTCACCTTTAAAGCTGGCAAGCTAACAAGCAAAAACATTCTTACTTCTTTATTCTTTAGTATTTCTTCGTGTATCTTCGTACGTTTCGTGGTTTAAGTTTTTAAATTAGGTGCTTTAGCCCATTTTAGGCATTTGAATTTTCGGTGGTTAGGTTTCGACAATACTCCACGGCGGGAAAGGAGGAGTAAGATGAGATATGCTTTGCGACTAGCGGGATACTTTTGTATCTGCACTCTCCTTTGTGCTTCACCATGCTGGGGAGAAAAGGACCTTGCCCCTCCCACACCACCGGCGTGTCCCACCTGCTGCGAGACATTAAAGCCCTATCCCGGCATCTCAGCTGACAACCTCATGAAGATCAAATATTTTATTAAGTATACCAAATTTGCACAGGACTATACCGGCATCGGTATCTTTAAATTAATTAACCGAAAGAACTATACCAGGACGCGAGAGTGGCACCGCTATCGCATGACACTCAATAACAGGAGTGACCTCTACGATTTTAAGGACCTGGTAGTCATCGTGGGACCCGAAAATATAAGGGGGGTATCCGTTTTATCCTGGACCTACCGTGATCCCGACAAGGATCGTGAGGTTTGGTTATGGTTGCCGAGTTTACGCAAAGTCCGCAAAACATCACAAGCCGAAGCAGATGATCCTTTTATGGGAACGGAATGGACGACAGAAGAAGTATCCACCAGAAAGTGGGAAGATGAGACCTATACCACCCTGCCCGATAAAAAGTTTGAGGGATATACCTCTGCCTTTAACGCTAATACCTATCATAAGGATACTCCCTGTTATGTGATAGAGGCACAGCCAAAAAGAAAAGACTGGTACTATTCAAAGCGTATTGCCTGGATTGATAAGCGCTTCGGGGGACTTATTTTTGATGAGGTCTACGATAGCACGGGAACAAAACGCAAGGTGTTTCTCAAGGAGTATGGCCTATGGAAAAATGGTTGTCTTCCCCAAACATATCTGGAACTGGTTAACCTGCTCACCAACGATCTTACCATCGTCAGTTTTAACGAAGAGGATATAAAGTTCAATACCGGTCTTAAAGAGGATTTCTTCACGGAAAAGACTCTGATGCGATCTCAATGGTAACATATTCCTTCATCACCCTCTTTGGGATTATTACCTCAGACCGACCTGCCTGCCCGGCAGCCCGGAAACCCCTTCAGGCCATCTCCTGATTGACATATATCTTTCAATCTCTTATACTTATCATAGTAATCGTCCTTACAATCACTCCGTCATCCTATAGAAGTTCAGTCTCAGGAGAATAAGAATGAATGCCGCCATAGTGTGCTGTGCAGGTCTTGTGGCCTTTTTTCTTGGGTTCCGGATCTTTGCCAAGTACTTGGCAGAGAAAGTCTATAAACTTGATCCCCATGCCCCGGTACCATCCCACACCCTGGAAGACGGGATTGACTATGTTCCTACCAACAAATTTGTGCTTTTCGGTCACCATTTTGCGACCATTGCAGGAGCTGCACCCATAATAGGGCCCGCACTGGCGGTGATTTGGGGTTGGGTACCGGCGCTTCTGTGGGTAGTGCTGGGGACAATAGCATGGGGTGGGGCTCATGATTTTGGAGCACTTGTCCTTTCGGTCAGGAATAAGGGAAAATCGATCGGCGAAATCGCAAAGGGCATATTAGGGCCGAAGGCAATGACGGCCTATATGACCATTATATTTTTTATCCTGGTCCTCGTCATGGCAGTTTTTCTTCTTGTCATTGCCGGGCTCCTCAACGAATATCCCGAAGCAGTCTTTCCTGTCTTCGCTCTCATGGGAATTGCCATGTGCATTGGGATCCTCATTTACCGGACCGGCATCGGTATTACTCCCGCAAGCATTGTGGGAATCATGCTTATGATTGCAGCGCTCTGGTGGGGGTCAGAACACCCCTACCCCATGCCTGAGAAAACATTTTTGGGAAGCGCAAAGACAACCTGGGTCTTCCTGCTGGCCCTCTACAGTTTTGCTGCATCAGTACTGCCGGTCTGGCTTTTACTGCAGCCGCGGGACTATCTTGAATCCTTCAACCTTTACGGGGGGCTGATTTTAGTCTACCTGGGTATATTTGTAACCGCCCCCACCTTTGTTGCCCCGGCCGTTCGCTTAGACGTGCCCGGTGCTCCTCCCCTGTGGCCCTTTCTTTTCATAACGATTGCCTGCGGAGCACTCTCTGGATTTCATTCCATTGTATCATCGGGAACATCACCAAAACAGCTCAACAACGAGGTGGATGCAAAATTTGTCGGCTACGGCGGCATGATAGGTGAAGGGCTACTCGGCCTTGCTGCTGTTATCGTCTGTACTGCCGGATTTGCATCCCGCGAGCTCTGGATGGATCACTATGCTACCTGGTCCGGGGCATCCGGGTTAGGACAGAAACTGTCAGCGTTTGTAGATGGTGCAGCTTATTTCATAGCACACTTTGGTATTCCGCTTAAGATGTGCCAGACCATCATTGTGCTTATTATTATTTCATTCGCCATGACATCCCTGGACTCTGCCTGCCGACTGGGACGCTATATTGTCTCTGAACTGGGTGAACAGCATAAAGTGCCTATTTTAAAAAACCGCTATCTTGCATCCTTGCTTGTAGCAGCTATTGCTTTTACATTTGCCATGGGAACCTATGGTGGCACATCAGCAGGACTGGTTCTTTGGCCCTTATTTGGAACGACCAATCAATTGCTGGCATCTTTGGTCTTTGCACTTATTACCATTTATCTCTTACAAAGAAAGCGCCCAACATGGCCTACAACGATACCCATGATCTTAGTATCGATAACAACAATAGCAGCTATGATTTGGAACATTAAGGGCTATGTCAGGGATGGTAACTGGCTTCTCACCTTAATCGGCGGTATAATTCTTTGTGCGGGCTTTGTTCTGATATCCCTATCATACAAAGCCTACACGAGGAAGAGAAAAAGCATGGATACCGCTACCTAAAAAGGAGAGACTATCAAAGGCAGTCCCCTAACCGCCCTGTAGCGCCAACTATGCTCCTCTGTTTACATCCGAGTACTCATAACTCGTCTAATAGTACACGAGAAAAGCACCCAGGATACGGTGCTCGAATGATCTATTCACAACTACGGTAGTGTACATTCAGAAAATGCTTTCCCTGCAAACGAAAGAAGAACGATATGGACTGGCTCTCGTCCTGCTTTTTATTGTATCACGCCTCATCTTTTCATTACTAGGCGGTACATTCCTCGCAACACCCCTATCGTTTGCCAAGCAGTTTCTTGATCCTCAGCTTCTCCACCATGATCTCTTCAGAAGTCTTTTTTACCTGCACGCACAACCGCCCCTCTTCAATCTTTTTCTCGGTCTTGTTCTGAAAATCTCTCCCCTGCCCGCCTTGTCATTTGAACTGCTTTTTAAAACCGCCGGCATAGTAATTCCCCTTCTCTTCTTTGGTATCCTTACAACCCTCGGCATTAACTCCCTCATCGCATTTATAGCAACCATCATCTTCATGTTTAATCCAACCCTCATTCTCTACGAAAACCTGCTCTACTATACCTATATTGAAGTTCTCTGTATTCTGCTCGCTCTCTTTTTTCTTCTTCAATGGCTTACGCGCTCACGGGTCTATTTTCTGATGCTCTTTTGGATTTCACTGCTGTGCCTGGGAATGATTCGCTCGCTCTTCCACCCGGTTTTCTTTCTGATAACTGCTCTCGCGCTAGCGCTCTACCTGGCCTGTAAAGCCCAGCAGCAACGGCTCGCCAAGCGATTATTGCTTGCTTCCCTTATTGTACTTATCCCCCTGTCCTTAGTAAGCGTAAAAAATGGTTACCTCTACGGTTTTTGGGGGACCTCTTCCTGGGATGGCATGAGTTTGTGGATAAAGGCAAACGGCTACGCACCTGAAACCCTGGAAGAGTTGTACAAAAATGGCATAATTAGCCAGAAAGCCATTCGTGCCGACCTTGAAACATTTAAGCCGATAAGCCATTATTTTGGAGATGATGAGTTGAAGGATATACCCTGTCATCACGCGGCAGATTGTAACGAATGGAAAAGTTCCGGTAAGCCAAACTACAATCACAGCGGCTATGTCTCTCTTTCAAAAGCGTTGTGGAAAGATGCTTTGTCTCTCATTGCCGACAACCCAAAACTCTTTGCCTACTACACTTTTGTTTCCTACAGCCTGATGCTCTGGCATGCATCAGATTCTGTTCATGCCCTTTTTATGAAAAACATGCAGATCGTGGAACGCGTAGAAGAAATGTACCGTTTCCTCTATGGCGGTTTCCTGGGTGTGGAAAGCAAACGTTCAACACATTACCGGTGGTGGGTAAGGACTTATTTGATAACTGGCCTCTTTCTGCTATTTTATGGCAGCACCCTTTACCTGGCACTGAAAAAGAGAAATGCTCCTTCCTATGCTATTCTCACTGTTTGCCTCTTCTGTTTTCTTATTCATATCTACACCCTCCTCACCTCTTCCTTTATAGAGTTCGGTGAAAACAATCGATTCAGGTTTCCCGTTGACCCGGCATTTCTGGTGCTGATAGCAGGGAATATAGTTATCTGGATAAATTCATTGAAGAGACGATTTGGACGTGT
>CALJBY010000331.1 GCA_938024025.1 uncultured bacterium | reverse complement strand
GAACAACAGATCACAGAAACGTCCGATCCACATAAAATCCAGGTTGACAATTTAAGTCCCCGCCAGATCATCGAACTTGATGCCTGTACACGTTGCGGCGAATGTGTTCAGTGGTGCCCGGTATATAACCAGGATGAACGGGAAGGAGTAACTCCCCGTTCCAAGGCAACCCGTTTCAAAAAAATACTCTCCTCACAGCACGGGCTTTTTCGTGCAGACAGTTTTTTAGGCAAGCTCTTTAGAAAGAAGAAGGTTTCCAAGGAAGAAATTGACCAGTTTGCTGCCGATCTCTATGAATGCAGCACCTGCCGCCAGTGTCATTTCGTCTGTCCCTCTCAGATTGATACCGTTGAACTCTGGGAAGGTATTCGGAGATCCTTTGTTGATGCAGGCTACGGCCCTCTTGATCCGCAAAAGAACCTTATCCAGAGCGTAAAATCCTATGACAACCCCTGGGGACAGCCCCGCAGCTCACGTTCACGATGGGCCAAAGGTGCAAAAAGGAAGAAAAAGATTGCAGAGGAACCTAAAGATATCAGCAAACATAAAGCAGAGGTGCTCTACTTTGTCGGGTGTACCGGGTCATATGATGTAAACGTTGAGCCCGTTGCCATTAACTCGGTTAAAATTCTCCAGGCTGCCGGTGTAGACTTCGGTATACTCGGTGTAAAAGAGAAGTGCTGTGGGAGTGTCCTGCTCAGAATGGGGGATAAGGAATACGGACGGATTGCGGAAGAAAACATCAAACAATTTCATGACCTCGGTTTTAAAACCATGGTTACCTCATGCTCCGGCTGTTATAAAACTTTTAAGCATGACTATCCCAAGGTAGGGAAGCTCAATTTTGATGTACAACACACACTTGAATATATCATTACTCTTATAGAATCAGGGAAACTTAAACTTATTAATGACGTTAAGATGAAGGTGACCTATCATGATCCCTGCCACCTAGGCAGGCACAGTGGTATTTACGATGCCCCCCGTAAACTGTTGCAGATGATACCCGGAATAGAGTTGGTGGAAATGGAACGTTCACGGGAAAATTCACGCTGCTGTGGCGCCGGTGGTGGTTTAAAAGCCGGCTATCCTGATATACAAAACAAGATATCACAGACAAGAATTAAAGAGGCCGAGGCAACGGGAGCAACGGAACTGGTTTCGGCATGCCCCTTTTGTTATCAGGGCTTGCAGGTTGGTATTCAGGCATTGGATTCCAAACTCACCATGAGAGATATTACTGAATTGGTATGTATGGCAATTGAGAGTAAATCCGAGGCTGTCAATGATGGAAAGGGAAGAGAAAATGCCTAAAATGATCTAAATTGCCTAGAATGCCTAAATTACATAACACCGCCCCAGTTAAATAATCCATGGAGTCGAATATTTATTCTGGACATATGTATTACCGCCAAGAACATCCCAATGAATGAATCAAGTACATTTAACGGGGCAGGCAGAGGCGCCCTAACTAAAATATCCGACTGATTTCGCGGGCAGGCAAAGAACGCAGAGAAAACCTATTAAAAAGTTGAATTAGTTGCATTCGTTTAATTAGTTGGATTTGTTGTAAAGATTAATGGCAAAGGTAGGCAGCAACCAATAGAACCAATTCAACTAATGTAACCAATTTAACATGAATTTTTGTTGCAAACTGCTCTTGTTCTCTGTCCACTAAACCCGAACCCCTTTTTGTTGTAACCCATGACCTTAAAAATAGTTCGAAATAAACCCTGTCTACTATTTTTCTTCTCTCTTCTGTTCATCTTTTCCTGCGGTGCCAGTGAAAAGGAAGGTGCACCAGTTCGTCTTGCCTATCTCCAGAGTGACCTTCATCATTTACCGGCATTTGTTGCTCTTGAAAAAGGATTCTATCAGGAAGAGGGAGTCACCGTAGAAGTCTCAGGAATCTTTAAAGCAGGGCCGGAGATGATGAGCGGTTTTGGTGCCGGCAGTCTTGATATGGGATATGTCGGGCTTGCACCTGCCCTGGTTGCTGTTGCCAACAAGACTGCCCGGATAAAAGTACTGTCTCAGGTTAACAAGAATGGCTCAGCCCTTGTTGTAAGAAAAGATGCCCCCTACAGGAAGATCACTGATCTTAACAAAAAGGTAATTGCTATTCCCGGCCACGCAACTATTCAGGATTTTCTCATACGCAAAGCCCTGATAGATGCAGGAATAGAGAACAATGGCCCAACCATTATCACCATTAAACCACCCGAGATGATCGCTGTATTAACGAGTGATCAGATTGATGCATTTATTGCATGGGAGCCCTACCCTTCTCTCGCTGTCACCAGGGACACCGCAAAGATATTCCGCTATTCAAAGGATATCTGGCCGGATCATCCCTGTTGTGTTCTCGTTGTCAGCACTGAATTTATGGAGAAGAATCCTGTTCAGGTAGCATCACTGCGTAAAGCCCATCTTAAATCGATTGCCTACATTGAAAATAATCGACAAGAGGTAATAGATATCGGCGTCACATTTACCGGGATGGATAAAAGGGCTGTCGCGCTAGCTTTGCAGAATATTGATTATGACCATACCCTTACTACCAGCCAGGCATTGGAATATATTGATTTTCTTAATAATCTTGGTTATACCACAATCACACAGCCCCAATCCTTTTTTCAATCCTTAACTATCAACTAACATGTACTAGACACTACCCCAGTGGAAAGTGAGTTCTGTGGCATGGAACAAAAACCCAGCCTGACAACGAGAATCCTTCTCGCCATGGTAGGGGGGCTTATTATCGGCCTCGTGATAAAATACCTCTTTCCCACCTCTACCCTCCTTCAACTATATCTTATAGACGGTTTATTCCACATTATAGGAACTATCTTTATTGCCAGCCTGAAAATGCTTGTAGTACCCATCGTCTTTGTCTCACTGGTGTGCGGTACCTGTTCCCTGGGAGATACTACCAAACTTGGACGTCTGGGCATAAAAGCCATCGGGCTCTATCTCGCGACAACCGCCTTTGCTCTCATACTGGCAGTTGTGTTTGCGGTACTGGTGGGCCCGGGCAAGGGTAGCAATCTACAGACCGTCACCTATGTTCCCAAAGAAGCTCCCCCCCTCATAGACGTCCTCATAAACCTCTTCCCCACCAACCCCATCAGGGCTATGGCGGAAGGAAACATGCTTCAGGTCATTGTCTTTGCCATACTCTTCGGTATTGCCATCTCACTATCAGGTAAAGCGGGAGAGCGAATAGCTGCAATTTTTAAAGATGTAAACGAAATCATTATGAAACTTGTGCTTATCTTAATGAATCTGGCTCCCTACGGTGTTTTCTGTCTGATTGCAAAGCTTTTTGCTACCTTCGGATTTGAAACCATAGGAAACCTGATTGCCTATTTTCTCCTGGTGCTATTCGTTCTTATGCTCCATGGAACACTAACCTATACGCTCATGCTCAAAACCCTTGCTGGTCTCAGTCCCCGCATCTTCTTTAAGAAAATGCGTCCTGCCATGCTCTTTGCCTTCAGCACTGCCAGCAGCAATGCAACCCTTCCCGTTACCCTGGAAACCGCTACCAAACACCTCGGCATAAAAAACACCATTGCATCTTTTACCATACCCCTCGGTGCAACCATTAACATGGACGGCACCGCCATCATGCAGGGTGTCGCGACCGTATTTATCGCCCAGGCATATGACATTGATCTGAGTTTTGCCCAATACCTCTCTGTCATCGTTACGGCCACCCTGGCATCTATCGGTACCGCAGGTGTACCCGGGGTAGGTCTTATAATGCTCGCCATGGTGCTGCAGCAGGTTGGTCTTCCCGTTGAGGGTATCGCCCTTATTATCGGCGTCGACCGGCTGCTCGACATGACCCGTAGTGCAGTCAATGTAACCGGTGACTGTACCGTTTCCTGTATTGTAGCAAAGAGTGAAGGAGAGTTTGACGATTCAGTATTTGAAGATCCCAAGGCAGGGAATACTTAGGGGACGTTCATGAAATATTAACTTTTGACGTTTATCATTCATGGGTCTCCCCTATCCATCTTATTTCTTGAGCTGTTTTCCTTCCAATCACTGTGTGAAAAAGACCCTCCGGCATTGCTGCCTTTCCCTCAGATAAGGGTATCCTGCATGCCATAATTTCAGCCATATCCTGGGGATAGAGGGGTTCTCTCTCAGGTTCTGCATATCCATCAGGATATACCGGCATATCATTTTTATCATTGTATTTATCCGTTGCGCCAAGTGTATGGAGGATCTCATGGGCAATGACCACATTGTTTTCTCCTTCCATACTGCTGCTCGCAAAGGCATTTACCACACCGATTAACCCTTTTTCCAATCCTAAGGATTGATCAAGTTGTTTATGTTCCTTTGGATCATAATACACTACAAACATCTGGATGTCAGGTGCAGGACCTTCATACGTATTAACTCTGTACGCCCAGTATCTCATTTTTAAACTCCACCAGATTACACTCAGCATACTGCCTCCTGATGGTACTACTGGCGGTAGCTTCTCTATCTGCGGACCTTTCATAATGGTAAGAGGATTTTCAAGTTTCAATCCATAACCGTCTGCTTCCTCTTGGATGAAATATTCAATATCCTTTAACGATTCCACCTGTAGAGAACTGATATAATCGGCTGAGGTTTTACTCGCATCACCATTAATCGGGTACACCACTGTCTTCAGTGGAAGATCCCAATCGGTAGATCGTTTTTTGGTCATAAAGGCATTTAATCCGACAAAAAGGAGAACAATTAACAAAAAAGCAATCCGCATTGTTCTAAAAGACA
>CALJBY010000330.1 GCA_938024025.1 uncultured bacterium | reverse complement strand
TTTGGCTGTTATGGTCTCCAAAAAAATGAAAACGTCCCTACCATTAGCCATGAAGAGCAACAAGAAATAGTCACCACTGCTACCCTTGATTTTCTAGCACAAGTGGAAAACCCTAAACAAAACAGGGTGTAAATATTTTTTCATCCTTTGTGAACCAAACAGGTTCCACATCTGACTTCAGTTAACTAACTATAAAGGAGGGGTGTATGGTTATTTTAGTCACTATCCTGGTTGTCCTCGTTGCCATAGTGGCAGCTTTCTACGGTCTCTTCAAATATAAAAATCTACCCAAAAAACCCGACTATTTTGAGTACTACAAGACCCAGGATACGGTGCCCGAGGGGAAAGTTGGCATTTTTGTAACGGGACTGATTATGCCAACCGAGCACAACCATGCATTTTTTCACAATATTGTCTACAAGATACTTAATGTGGTGATTCCCTGGCCGATTAATGTCTTATCCCTCAAAGACAGGGGGGTAGCCCTTCTAGACCCTGCCCACGTCCATGCCAGAGAAGCGTTTGTTCCCACCCACCTGGAAGATCCCTTTGGAAATGACCGGGACCTGGACGGTATTCCTTTTATAGAAAAATACAAACGGGGTGAGGTTAGCTGGGTACCTCCCTCATCCCGGATTTACCTTGATCATGGATACTTCCTTTACAAGGGGCATCCAAGTGGTGAAGCCACACTCTGTGGCAAGTCTGCTAATAAGTCACGGCTGTACTACTATGGAAGCGGTATTGTCCAGAAGAAACTTCCCCACTGGGAGGAAAGCTTCAAGATAATTAATGCTGCTTTTGAGCGGATTAAGGAGAAGGACACTACCGTTGAATGCCGTGCGGAAAACAGTCTTTACTACCACGAAATGAGGGAAAAGCTTTATGAGTTGCTCGATGCAGGTTGCGACACCATTGTGCTCGGTTCCTCGTTAGTGATATATTCTCACCTGGAGGATTTCAACTCTAGTTTCCGTCACTGTTTTGAATACATAGAGGAGTGGGAGCAAAGCCATCCCGGCAAAAAAATTAAGGTAATTATAGCCCCTCCCATGTCTCATTTTAAACCAATGCGTCAGGCATTTCTTGAAATGCTTAAGGACAGACTGGATTCGCTTCCGGACGGTTCGGATGTTACCGTAGCGGTGACTGTACATGGTTATCCCTGGGACCATTTCAAATATGAGGCATGGCTTCAATTGGCACCACCGTACCGCGATAAGCTCTTTGAAGAAGTAAAGGAGCTTCTAACTAAATATAAGTTTGGTCGTACTAACGTGGTAATCTGTCAAGATGAGTTTGCAGATCCCATCTGGGACCCCGATGAACACTACCTTTCTACCAACCGTGCTTACTGGAATGCAATCAACGACGGTTATGACTACGCTATCGGACTTCCTATCGAGTTCTTTGCAGAAAATTCTGATACCCTGATGCACCATGCGATGAAGTGCTATGAGAATTTTGACCAGTATGATATCGAAGAGCCTGTTGATTATCCCGACTGGTCTGCTCCCTACACCAGAGAATTAATCCAGGGAAAAACACATGTGATTTATAATGGTCTTCCAGTTGGCAAGTATCAGAAGCATGTTATCGAGGCAGTGTACCAGTCTCTTGATGCGATTTTACTGAAACAGAGGAAACAATAACCCGGGGAAAGAGAAATTTCTTTAGATTGTTACCCTCGGTTAAGGTCTATAATACTACCAGCATTTTTACGGAGGTGCTTGCATCATGATTCTCATTGCGGGAGCAAATGGCCATGTCGGCAAAGAGATTGTTAAAAAATGCTGTGAAAGAAACCTCTCTTTCCGCTGCCTCGACATGCATACCCTGACCATAGAGCGGTGTGACACAGCAAAGATGGAGAAGATCAAGGGTGACATCACCAATCTCAAGACCGCGAAAGAGGCCGTTGATGGTGTTGAAACTGTTCTGAGCGTAATGGGCGTAAGGAAGGATACCGAAGAGATGACCCATGACAGACTCGAACACCAGGGTATTCAGAACCTTATTTCCGCCAGCAAAGAGAGCGGCGTAAATCAGATTATGTACATAAGCACAATGGGGGTAACAAAAAATGTCCCGGTTCAACGTCTCAAGGCAAAATGGGATGCAGAGCAAATGCTTATTCACTCGGGGATTGCCTACACCATATTCCGCCCTTCAGGATACTTTACCGACTTCGTAGAATATTTTGCCCCTGAGATCAGGAAAAAGGGTAGTTTTCGTGTGTTTAGCAAAGGCCTGATCAAGCTGCAACCAATAGCCGTGAAAGATGTAGCGGAAACGATGATTCGCGCGATCGGCAATGAAAAGGCAAAGAACAAAATATTTCCCCTTGTGGGACCAGAAATCTTCACGCTCAGAGAGATCTTGACCATGCTGGGCAACATTATGGGTAAAAAAGTTAAGATCAAATCAGTCCCTTTCTGGGTTATGCAGCTTTTTTTCACCCTCATAAGAAGCACGTCAGGTAAGGACTTTCTTTACCGTGCCAAGGGAGACAGCACCTGTCCTCCTGACATTCAGAGAGAGGTGCAGGAAGTCTTCCAGGTTGAACTCAAGCGTTTAGAGCCGTGGCTTCAGACCGAACTCCGTGCTAACCAGTGAGTGTTACTTCGGCAACGGCTTTAGATTTCCGGTGAACATTTGCTTTTTGACAGGATAACTATAGGAGATGGTCACTGGTGTGTCAACCGTATTCCTTACATCTTAGACTGCCGCGTCGGTACGCTCCCTAGCCTCCGGCCGCCTGCCCGAGCTGACGCTTTTGTCGGCCAGGGGGCAGGCCTCGCAGTGACAGGTAAAAAGTCTTTTGATACCCTGCAATTTGCTGCAGGGAGGTTCAAGGGTTGTGGTACACTATTTAGTAGTGGTAACGTTTACTCATCACGCGTAACCAACAGCAAAAGGAGAGGATAAGATGAAAGTTAACAAGGTAGTGTTATGTTTACTGGCACTTTTTCTCATTGCTCTAGCTGCATGTTTAGCACTGTTTTCCGGGAGTTCCGGCTGTGGGTCCGGCAGTGGATTTACCACAGGAGAGAGAACAGTCATGTCAGGCGGCATTGAAAGAGAATACTATTTGAAACTCCCTGAAAAGTATAATGCCACTGATTCTTCTTACCCGCTGGTTTTCGCCTTCCACGGACATACAGGGGACTACACTAACTGGACAGGAGTTGATGGTTATGATCTGCAAGAGGTGGTGGGCGATGAGGCCATTTTGGTGTACCCTAATGCGCTCTTAACAAATGGTCTGTCACAGTGGAATTATGATACCGACCCATACTTTTTTGATGACCTTTACGCCGAGCTGGAAGAAAACCTCTGTTTTGATAAAAGAAGAGTATTTGCGGTGGGTCACAGCAACGGTGCGGGCATGTCCCATACGCTTGGTTGTAAAAGGGGAAATATCCTGAGGGCCATTGGCCCGGTGTCTGGTTTTCTTAAAGACTATGAAGATAGCAGCGGTCAGGTCGCGGTAATACAAATACACGGAAGCGGGGATACTGATATTCTTGTAGAAGCGAGCAGGCCCACTCGCGACTACTGGATAGCAATAAACAGCTGCAACAAAGAAGAAACGAAAGAGGGAATGGATCCTACCTGCGATGCCTATAGTGGTTGCGATCCCGGTTTTCCTGTGCAGTATTGCGAGCATGGTGGAGGCCATGACTGGCCTGATTATGCATCTGAGGCTATCTGGAATTTCTTTAAAAGTCTTCCCCCTGCAGTGCCTTCAGACAAAACCAGTGATGTGGATATCGAGAATCTCGGTAAGGGCAC
>CALJBY010000329.1 GCA_938024025.1 uncultured bacterium | reverse complement strand
GCTTATCTCCCACGCGTATGGTAATCTTCGATTGATCACAGTACTCCATGAGAGGAATGGTATATTTACGGGATGCTTGTGTCAAGTCCTTGAACCCGGTAGTGGAGATTTCACCATTCTTGTTAAGGTATGCCATGAGGTCTTTCTTAAGTGTCTCAAGTGCCTCCCGGTGAAACCAGAGATTCTCTTTGACCTTGACCATTACCCCTTCACCGGTTAGCAGGTTTATAATGGACTTTGTTTCTTTTTCATTGCTGGAAAGCTGTTCAAGCAGTTCTTTAAAGGAAGGGGGTGTGAGATTGGTCTTCAGATATATCTGCGCAATCCTGTCTTTGAGAAGTATTTGTGAATCCTTAAGGGAGGGCTGGTGTTTGGTTAGCCACAGGTTTTCTTTTTCGATTGTTATGTGTGAAGCATTGATCAGATCGTTCAGGAGGTGGTTAAATAATCGGGTATCCACCAGTGGGGGAAGTTTGCTTTTCAGTTCTTCTTTAAGCATGCCTTTGTTGAGTGGAAATTTTTTGTGGTAGCTTTTTAACTGTTCAAGGATTGAAGCGATAAGTTCTTGATGAACGTGGCCTGCAATCACTTTCTGACTTTCCTTATCAATGAGAACAAGTTTGTTTTCTATGATAAGTTCATGGATCAGTGAGGAGAGCCGGGAGGGTTCTTTTCCCATTCGTGCTATAAGTTGAGAGAGATCGAGCCCTGCCAGAGCGCTGTCCGCGACAAAGAGTGCAATATTCTCTTTGTCTGAGCCTTCTTGAATGGCACGTAATTGAGTAATGGTTGCTTGTGTTAATCTCTTATGTTTGTGGGGAAGCGCATCAAGGATTTTTCCTCCGCCGATGGTAAAGACGGGGGAGTAATTTCTGATTACGAATCTGTCCCGGGGGAGGACAACAACAGGCTCCTCCAGTTTAAACTGGGCCAGTGCTTTCCCTCCGGGTGCTAACTCTTCCTGGTCCAGCAGGATAATCTGAGTGAGCACTTCGCTGGTACCACTGTGAAATCGGACACGGGAGCGATTCTTGAGAGACCGGGGAGCGTTGGGAAGGAGTTCTATGGTAACATCAATACGTGAGGTCGGCTGTAAGGTTTTAGGCCGGACCAGTATGCTTCCTTTTGGCACAAAATGCTTTTCTACTCCCTGCAGGTTGATTGCTGTCCTCAGACCAGCAGTTGCGGTTTTTTCCTGCTGGCTGTGCACTTGTATGCCGCGTATCTTGGCTGCTATTTTTTCCGGCAGTATTTCTACATTGTCACCCACTGAAATGGACCCCGAGATGAGTGTGCCGGTCAGTACCGTTCCAAAGCCCTTCATGGTAAAAACACGATCAATGGGAAGTCTGAAAATGCCTTCTGAGGTTCTTTCTTCAACTGTTTGAGCTAAGGTGTCGAGGGTGGTAAGAAGAGAAGGAATCCCCTCCCCTGTAGTAGAGGAGAGTGGTATAAGCGGGGCACCTTCCAGGAAGCTCCCCTTGGTAAATTCTGTTATTTCTTCGGTCACTAACTGTAGCCACTCTTCGTCAACCAGGTCAGTTTTAGTTATGGCGATAATGCCTCTTTTTATTTTGAGTATCTGGCAGATATCCAGGTGTTCACGTGTCTGGGGCATGATGCCTTCATCGGCTGCAATGGTGAAGAGGACTATATCTATTCCCCCTACACCTGCGACCATGTTCCTTACAAATTTTTCATGTCCCGGAACGTCGACGATACCAAGCCTTTGACCACTGGGTAGGGAGAGGGAGGTAAAACCCAGCTGTATGGTAATACCCCTTTCTTTTTCCTCTTTTAATCGGTCAAGGTCTATACCGGTTAAGGTCTTAATTAAGGTCGTCTTACCGTGATCGATGTGGCCAGCGGTGCCTAAGATAATCTGTTTCATGGATACTCATTTTTAAAGCTCTTAGTGATGCTCTCCGCGCACCCTCGTTAAATAAGCTTCGCATTTAACCGGGCAGGCAGCGCGGGGCATTGCGGAAGTAAAATAAATCTCCCTGCAGCAAGTTGCAGAGTATCAAAAAAGTGTCGTTCTTTTCAAGATAATTTTTGGTTGCCGACGAAGAATACAAGGGAGAGAGGGATGAGAAGCGGGAAGTAATAAAAAAAACCGCCACAAAAGTGGCGGGAAGGGGCTGGGCTTCAATTTTTTTAGAAAACTTACTCTTCGAACTCTTCAGTTTCGATAACTGACAGATCTTTATAGGGGGCTTCTTCATCGGATCTTCTGAATTGGCCCGTCTGTTTTTCCATTTCTGATTGGCAGGGGACACAGAGTAAAGCAAACGGGAGTATTTTCAAACGGTTGGCAGTAATCCTTTTACCACATTCTTCACAGATGCCATAACTGCCGTCTTCAATTCGGGCCAGGGCTTCATCTATTGCGATAAGCTTTTTTCTATCGCGATCATTCAGGATGTGAGAAAGTTGGCGGTCTCTTTCGTTATCTGCCGAATCATAGATGTCGCCGATTTCGTTTTTTAAATCGTCTGCTTCCATCTTTCTGTTTCTGGCAATTTCCTCTATAAGCTCCTGACGTGTTGTGATGAGCATTTTTTCTATTGTTTTATACATTGCCATCATGTGCCCCCGAGTTGATGTTTTTGTGAAGATAGCTTTTATACAAAAGAAAGTTTTTTGTCAACAAAAATAACTCACAGGGGATCACTTTTTATATTTCCTCAGGAGAGTATGATCACCATAGTGAAAAAACAAAAGAAACTATCGGCAAATTCTATTGAAATCTTGAATAGTTGTTGCTGGAAAATCATATCAGGAAAGAGTTGGAGTAGAACCAAGAATTCCGTTGACATGTTGATTAATTGAACATATTATTTTTTACGAGTTTTTTTAATTATGACTAAAAATGGTGTGAACGTACAGAGGTGGAGAGATAGAGCAGATTACTTTTACCGGTGAAGAGAATTATATGAGGATAGCCCTGGAGCAAGCTTATCAGGCCCTTAGAGAGGGTGAGGTGCCCATAGGTGCTGTCCTTATTTCTGAAGGGGAAGTAATCGCACAGGCTCACAATATGCCCATTTCCCTTAATGACCCCACTGCCCATGCAGAAATCCTGGTGTTGCGGGAAGCGGCACTGAGGAAAAATAATTATCGCTTGCCCAACACGGTACTTTATGTTACGCTTGAACCTTGTCTTATGTGTATTGGGGCCATCCTGCAGGCACGAGTTGCCACAGTAGTTTTTGGTGCTTCTGACCCTAAAGCAGGAGCATGTGGCAGCTTTTACTCTATCCCTGCGACACCGGGAATTATGCATAATATTAAGGTGGTTACGGGCGTTTTGGAAAGAGAATGCAGAGAGATTCTACAGGCTTTTTTTAAGACGAAGCGACAATAAAGGAGTCAGGTGATACCTAGGGGACGTTCCTGAAATATTGACTTATTAGGAATCAGAAGGTAAGTAAATAAATGCCTAAAATGAGCTCAATTGCCTAGAATGCCTAAATCCAAAAGACAGAAGTAAGAAGTAAGAAGTAAGAATAAAAAAATTAAAAGAAAAACTGTCAACTGACAACTCTTAACTGAAAAAACCCGCAACTTGCAACCCGTGGTATCATAAATCATAAAAAGCAAGGAGAGATGGCCGAGTGGACGAAGGCGCCGCTCTCGAAAAGCGGTAACCTGAGGAATCGGGTTCGTGGGTTCGAATCCCACTCTCTCCGCTTTTCTTAGTTTTGTAAGCCTGTACTCTGGCGTTTTTGCCATCAATGTTGACGACTTCGTAAAAAGTCCAACTTCTGTGTTGCGCTGCATCCTTCGTCACTGCCGCGTACCAGTAAGTACGCCTCATTCCTCAGGATTTGCGCGCCTTGCATTTGAAGCTTTTTACTTTGTCGCCCGTTTCTCGACTTTTTACGGGACTATCAATGTTATGTAACGGAGAGATGCCCGAGAGGCCGAAGGGGCGCGATTGGAAATCGCGTGTCCCGTTAATAGCGGGACCGTGGGTTCGAATCCCACTCTCTCCGCCAGATTTCCCCTATAAGGCTATTGATAGCTGGGTCCTGCGCAACGGAAATTTGCGAACCCCGTCAGGTCCGGAAGGAAGCAGCGGTAGTAAACACTTCCGTGTGCCGCAGGGTAGCCTAGCTATCAATATTATATCATTACGTTTGAGGAATAACAATTGTGTCGTACTTAGTGTTAGCCCGGAAATGGCGACCTCAGGTTTTTGAAGAGGTTATTGGCCAGAAGCATGTAGTCAAGACCCTGCAAAATGCTATAC
>CALJBY010000328.1 GCA_938024025.1 uncultured bacterium | reverse complement strand
GCTTCCCTTTCCAGGAACCATCGGAAGGATCTGCGTTCATCCCTGTGAAACTGAGTGCAAGAGGAAAGAGGTTGATCAACCTATTTCAATCTGTTACCTCAAACGTTCAGCGGCTGACCTGGGTGAAAAGGAGGGTGAGCCCGAGATTGCCATAGAAGAAGAGAAAGACAAAAAGGTTGCCATTATAGGGGCCGGCCCGGCGGGATTACTTGCAGCCTATGATTTGAGAAGAAAGGGATATACGGTTACCATCTTTGATTCCTTCCCCCGGGCGGGAGGTACCTTGTTTTCGGGCATTCCTGAATATCGATTGCCACGTGCAATTCTGCAGAAGGAAACCGACCGCGTTGCTCAGCTGGGAGTGGAATTCCGTTTTAATGTTACGGTAGGAAAGGATATACCGTTCGACCAGTTGAAGCGTGACTATGATGCTGTCTTCATTGCCATTGGAGCCCATACGAGTACCAGGCTTGCTATAGAGGGGGAGGACTTCACAGGAGTCGTCCACGGGATTGATTTCTTAAGGCGAGTCAACTTAGGAGAAGTGGTTACCGTGGGGAAAAAGGTAGTAGTGGTGGGAGGTGGCAATGCTGCTATTGATGCGGCTCGGACTGTTCTGAGAAAGGGAGCTCAAGAAGTACATATTATCTATCGTCGTTCAAGGAAGGAAATGCCCGCAAACGAGACAGAAATTGAAGAGGCTGAACATGAGGGTATTAAACTCCATTTGCTCGCTAATCCGGTGAAAGTAATCGGGGATGGTGGTAGAGTAACCCATCTGGAATGTATTCGCATGCAGCTGGGTGAACCGGATGCCAGCGGGAGGAGAAGACCACTTCCTCTAGAGGGTTCAGAATTTACCATGGAAGTTGATATGGTCATTCCTGCCATAGGACAGTCACCGAATAGTACACAGCTGGGTGAAGGGATTGACTTGAAGATTGCGCGAAATGGGACCGTGGAAGTGGATGTGCTTACCCTTGAAACGGGTATTACGGGAGTCTTTGCGGGGGGTGATGCGGTAACGGGACCGGCAAGCGCGGTGGAAGCTCTGGCTGCAGGGAGAAAAGCTGCTCTTTCAATTGATCGTTTCCTGACGGGCAAAGATCTCAGAAAAGATCGTGAAGATGAGTGGCAAAAACCAAAAGACCTCGAGGTTAACACCAAAGACGTACAAAAGAAATCCAGGATGAAGATGCCTACCATGGAGCTTGCTGAACGCGGAAGGAATTTCAGTGAGGTTGATCTGGGGTTTAGCCGGGAGGAAGCTATGGCAGAGGCACAAAGGTGTTTGAGTTGTGCCGGATGCTGTGAGTGTATGTCTTGTGTTGGTGCCTGTGAAGCCCAGGCAATCGATCATACATTAACCGAGAGCTATGAAACCCTCAATGTGGGAGCTATTGTGGTTGCCACGGGCTATGAACTCCTTTCCCCAGGACTTATTGAAGAGTATGAACGAGACCCTGATGTTATAGATCCCCTTCAGTTTGAACGTCTCCTCTGCCCATCGGGGCCTACTGATGGAGTCGTTATAAGACCATCAGATAAAAAGGTTCCTAAAGATGTAGTCTTTGTCGAATGTGTGGGATCGAGAGATCCTGAACATAACCTTCCCTACTGCTCACGTGTCTGTTGCATGTATAGCTGCAAGATGGGAATGCTCTACAAACATGCAGTGCACGATGGTACTATGTATGTCTTCTATATGGATGTGCGAACAGACGGAAAGATGTATGAGGAGTTTTACCAGCGGGGAACTGAGGAGGACGGGATTGTCTATATCAGGGGGAGAGTGTCAAAGATATTCAGGGATGGTGAGAAAATAATGGTGTGGGGAAGTGACACCCTTACGGGCAAACGGGTAGAGATTGCAGCTGACATGGTGGTACTTGCCATGGCCATGATTCCGCGGCCGGATGCAAAACAATTGGCCGGAACTCTCGGAATTGACACTGATGGATTTGGTTTTATGCAGGTTATCCATCCCCGTCTCAGACCCTCTGAGAGCACAGTGATGGGAATCTTTCTGGCTGGGTGTTGTCAATCGCCCAAAGATATTCCCGAGTGCGTAGCACAGTCGTGTGGTTCTGCAGGGAAGGTGCTCTCCCTCTTTTCTCAGGATACGGTGGTGGGTAGTCTACCACAGGGTAAGGTGGTGGAGATATAGGAGGAGACAGAAGGTGCTCATTTCGGATTTGGGATTTCGGAATGCGGATTGAAAAATGGGGGACGTTGGTTCTTTAGCAACTTATTTGTGGCTTGTCAGCATACAAGCTTGCGAGCATTAAAATAAAAACCCGTAACACGCAATGCCTAACCCGAAACATGTAATGTGACCTATGGAACGGAAGAGAATTGGGGTTTTTGTCTGCCACTGTGGTTTGAATATAGCCAGTGCAGTTGATGTTGAAAAGGTGGTAGAGGAGATTAAAAAGTATCCGGGGGTAGTGCACGCGGAGAACTACATTTACATGTGTTCTGATCCCGGCCAGGACAAGATTCGCAAGGCCATTGAAGAGGAAAAACTCGATGCGGTGGTTAACTGTAACTGTTCCCCCTCTCTCCATGAGAACACCTTTCGGGGTGTTGCTTCCTCGCAGGGAATCAATCCCTATCACTGCGAGATTGCAAATATCCGGGAGTGGTGCAGCTGGCCCCATGCGAACAGTCCGGAGGAGGCAACCCAAAAGGCACTCCGTATTATCCAGACAACCATTGAGCGCTTGAGAAGGAATGAGGCCCTCACTCCCATGGTAGTTCCCCTGACTAAGAAGGTTTTGGTCATAGGAGGGGGGATTGCCGGTATGCAGGCTGCCCTCGATATTGCCCATTCCGGTTACCAGGTGTACCTGCTGGAAAAGGAACCGTCCTTGGGAGGACACGCTGTCCAGCTGTCAGCAATGGTGCTTACCCTGGATAGTGCACCATGTACCATTGGGCCCATGATGAGTGAGGTTGTCAACCATCCCCTGATTGAGCTTTTGAATTACAGTGAAGTGGAAGAGGTTGAGGGATATGTTGGGAGTTTCAAAGTTAAGGTGCGCAGAAAGGCGACCTCTGTTGATCCAAAGCTTTGTGATGCATGCGGCCTCTGTCAGGAAAAGTGCCCGCAAGCGGTATCCTCGGAGTTTAATTGTTCCCTGAATACTAGAAAGGCGATTTACCGGTCGTATCCCGATGCTGTGCCTAATCAGTATGTCATTGATAGAACCACCTGTCTTCATTATAACGGGGAAGACTGCCATCTCTGCAAGGAGGTTTGTCCCCGTGGGGCGATTGATTACGATCGGAAAGATGTCGTGGAAGAGATTGGGGTAGGGGCCATTGTAGTGGCAACGGGGTATAACCTGTATCCCAAAGAGGTGATTGAGGAATACGAAAACGATGAAGACGTGCTGGATGGCCTTCAATTTGAGCGTCTTCTTTCCCCCGGTGGCCCCACCGCAGGGATAGTTAAAAGGCCCTCTGACGGGAAGGTGCCCCGGGAGGTTGTCTTTATTCAGTGCGTGGGTTCACGGGACCCTGAAAACCATAAGCCCTACTGTTCCCGCATATGCTGTATGTATACGGCTAAACAAGCCATCCTCTATAAGAAGGCTGTGCCTGAGGGGCAGGTCTATATCTTTTATATTGATATACGAGCGACGGGTAAAGGCTGTGAAGAATTCATTAAAGACGGGGTAGACGAGGAAGGGCTTCTCTATTTGCGAGGTCGTGTCTCCAGGATTTTCCGTGATGGAGAGAAGATTTCTGTGTGGGGGGTTGATACGCTGAGCAACAAACGCATTGAGATTAGTGCCGATATGGTAGTAGTATCAATGGCTGTAGTGGGACATGAAGGGAACAGGGAGCTGGGCAAAAAGCTCAATATCATTACTGACACTAACTCTTTTGTTGCGGAGGCACATCCTAAACTGGGTCCTGTAGAAACACTGACTGCCGGCATCTATCTTTGCGGCTGTGCTCAGGCTCCCAAGGATATTCCGGACTCCATTGCCCAGGCGAGTGGTGCAGCAAGTAAGATACTATCGCTTTTTTCCAGAAAAGAGTTGCTGCATGAACCCCAGATTTCTTGTGTTGATCAGGAGGTGTGCAGTGGATGCGGCTACTGTGAGTCGATCTGTGCCTATCAAGCGGTGGAAGTTGACCCCAAGAAGAGGGTTGCCGTAGTAAATGAAGCGG
The DNA here is from genome assembly GCA_938024025.1 of uncultured bacterium. Lineage (GTDB taxonomy): Bacteria > Desulfobacterota > WTBG01 > WTBG01 > WTBG01 > CALJBY01. The sequence goes on along the minus strand of CALJBY010000328.1, from coordinate 4,072 downwards.
TATGCGAGGCATGCGGTGCCTGTGCTGCGACCTGTCCCTCGGGAGCAATCCAGCTTAAAAACTGTAACCGAAGACAGATGATGGATATGATTGATCAAATTGCTAAAGAGTATCACGAAGCATCGTAAAGAGGAAAGCAGAAGGTAAGAAGAAAGTGCCTAAAGTGCACTAAATTGCCTAAATTGAAAAAAGAAGACAGGAATCAGAATTCAAATAAAGTTGAATTGGTTCAAGTGGTTTTATTGGTTAGATTAGTTAGCCTGGTTGTATAACATACTGGTAAAGGTGAAGTCACCGCAGAGGCGCAAAGAGCGCAGAGAAAACCTACAGGAGATAAAAGTTAAGAAAACAGGAGCCAGGAGCAGGAGGTAAGAAGCAAGTATTAATGAACGTTCAACATCGAACGTCCAACGTCGAATTTCCAATCAAAAAGCTGCTTAAATAGTAGGGACACTTTTCCCTATTTGCGAAGAAAACAGGAGTCAGAAGGTCACGGGATAGGGGATGTGCACTATGAGATGTGAGATGTGAGATGAAGAAAGCATTACTCCAATACTCCATCACTCCATTACTCCATGATGTTGCATATCTCAAATCATGGTAAAGCCGTAACCCTAACTAATAGCAGACATTGCGTAGTTAAATGAGTACTCAATCAACACTGATAATTGGAGCAGGGGTAGGAGGGATGAAGGCCGCACTGGAGCTTGCCGAGGTCGGCATCCACGTCTACCTGCTCGATCGGAGTCCAAACATCGGGGGTGAGATCTCCCAGTTGGAGCGCCAGTTTCCAACCAATCGCTGTTGTATGTGTCAAATGTTGCCTACCTATGGTCGGGATAGTTCATCCCAGTACTGTTTGCGAAAAGACTTCTATCATCCTAACATCACCCTGGTTTCTCAGGCTGATGTGGAAAAGGTGGAAGGAGAGGCGGGTGATTTTCGCGTTGCGGTGAGAGTCAGGTCGCGCTTTATCAAAGAGGACCGTTGTATTGGCTGCGCTCTTTGCAGTGAGGTGTGCCCCGTTGACGTAAAGGACGAATTTAATCTTTTGGGTTCCAGGAAGGCAGCCTATATAAAGTACCCCCAGGCGATACCCAATATTTATACTATTGATCAGGAGCACTGTACACGCTGTGGGGCCTGTGTGGAAAAGTGTCCAACCCAGGCGATCGATCTTTCCGGGCAGGATGAAATAAAGACACTGAGTGTGGGTGCGATTGTGCTTGCGGCAGGCTTTGATGAGTTTGATCCCGGTGAGTGGAGTGAATACGGCTATGGTCGTTATCCTAATGTAGTTACCAGCATAGAGCTGGAAAGGATCTTCAGTGAGACCGGCCCCTATGAGGGAAAACTTGTTCGGCCTTCTGATAAGGGACCGGTACACAAGGTTGCTTTCCTCCAGTGTATCGGTTCACGGACGCTTGAACATAATTACTGCAGCTCTGCCTGCTGCATGTACGCCATGAAAGAAGCGATGATTCTCAAAGAGACTGATCCGAACCTTTCCCTTTCTATCTTCTTTATGGATCTGAGGGCATTTGGCAAAGGCTACCACCGTTACTATCTCAAGGCGAGGGATGAGCTTGGTATTGGCTTCACCTGCTGTCGGGTGCCTACCATTAAACAGGATCCTTCAACAGGAAATCTGGTGCTTGTCTATGTGGATGGAGAAGGAACATTACAAAAAGAGGAGTTTGACCTGGTGGTACTGTCCATCGGGCAGCGCCCTCCTCAAGGTCATGAACGGTTACTGCGTTTGCTTGATTTAGAAGAAAATGAATGGCATTTCTGTCAGACCCATCGCTTTTCACCCGTTGAGACGAGCAGAAAGGGAATCTATGTCTGCGGTCCTTTTGGGGGTCCCCGGGATATTCCCGACACCATCTGCCAGGCAACCGCAGCAGCAGCAGGTGTTGCCGCTCTTCTTGCACCTGCTTCAGGAAAGCGGCCTGCACTTACCGTTGACGAAGCCCCTGATGCGGAGAATGATCTCTCGGATGAAGAACCGAGCGTAGTGATTTTTATTTGTAAGTGTGGGGGAGAAATTTCTGAGATCGTTGATGTGCCATCCCTTGCTCAATCACTCAAACTGCTTCCTCAGGTGCGGGCGGTTGAAGAGGTTTCCTATCTCTGTATGGAGGATGCCTTATCGCAGGTACAAACGTCCCTGAGGGCGCTCAAGGGTAATAGGGTGGTCTTCGCCAGTTGTGTCCCCTATGGTTTTGAGCGAAGATATCAAAAGGCAGTGAAAGGTGCAGGCCTCAATACATCTCTTATGGAGATAGTTAATTTACGGGAGCAGGTTTCATGGGTCCACAGGGATGCACGAGAGGAGGCACAGAAGAAGGCTTTGGGATTAGTGACTGCTGCGGTGGAAAAACTGAAAATGCAGGAGCCGCTTGGTGCCACCATCGTCCCCATTAAGCATCAGGTGGTGGTTGTTGTTGGTGGTGGACTGGCAGGGTTAGTTGCCGCCCGGTCCCTGAGTCGCCTTGGTGTTGCGGTTCACGTGTTAGAACAGTCAGGAGCTCTGGGAGGGAACCTTAAGGAAAAGCAGTATAACCTTGAGGGAGATGACCCCCAGGTGTTGCTCAGGCAGGTGATACAAGAGGTCCAGGGGAATAGTCTTGTCCACATTCATCTGGAAACGAGCCTTGTAAGCACGAGCGGGCAGATGGGTGATTTTGAAACTATCGTTGCAGGAAAGAATGGAGATGAAACAACCATTGCCCACGGGGCCCTCATCGTTGCAACGGGGGGAAGGGAGAGGAAACCACAATCTTACCACTATGGGGAAAGCGACCGCGTCCTTACGCAAAAAGAACTGGAAAAATGGATAGGCGAAGGGAAGGATATTCCGTCTCCTGTTGTGATGATTCAATGTGTTGAGTCAAGAGAGACTGACAGGCTCTACTGCAGCAAGGTATGTTGTTCCCAGGCTGTTGCCAATGCTTTGAGAATAAAAGAAAAGAGCCCCCAAACGGAGGTTATCATACTCTATCGGGATATCATGACCTATGGATTTAAGGAGGCGTACTATACCACCTGCCGGGAGAAGGGTGTCACCTTCATCCGCTATGCACTGGAAGAGAAACCCCGTGTTTCCCTTGAAGGGGGTATGCCCCGGCTTGAAGTAACTACGCCTGATCTCAAGCAAACGCTGGGATTTGAACCGGGACTCATCGTATTGAGCTCAGGGATTGATCCCAATGATAATACTTCCCTCGGAGAGATGCTGCAGGTGGAGCTGGATGAAGACGGCTTCTTTAAAGAGGCGGAGGTAAAATTCCGTCCGGTTGATTTTTTGGTGGAGGGCATCTTCCTATGTGGATTGGCCCATTCCCCTCTGTTTGTGGAAGAAACAATTGTTCAGGCGCAGGCAGCAGCCCAGAGGGCTTGGACGCTCCTTTCCCAGCCGGAAATTACAGCAAGCCGTCTTGTTTCTTATGTCAATGAGAGAAGGTGTTCCCTGTGTGAACTGTGTATAGATGCCTGTCCCTATCAGGCCCGGATAAAGGATGAAGAAAACAGGAAAATAGTTGTACGGGAGGCTCTCTGCCAGGGTTGTGGCGCCTGCGCAATGGCATGTGCTAACAGCGCAGCAAAGATGAAGGGGGCAAGAGAGGATCAGATGCTTTCAATGGTAGATACCCTGCTGCTAACGGGATGATGAGATTGGAATATATAGGAGTTTCCTGTTATGAATATCTGCTATAATGTAATAATCCAGCACTATGCGAATAAAGGAGTGAGGAAATGTCCGATTTTGAACCTAAGGTGATTGGCTTTTTTTGCAGCTGGTGCACTGCTACCGCTGCCGACCTTGCTGGAACCACCCGCATGCAGTACCCGACCAATATAAGGCCTATTAAAGTGATGTGTACGGGTACAGTGGACCCGGTTTACATTATTAATGCCTTGCTTAAGGGTGCTGATGGGGTTTTTGTGGGAGGGTGACACCTGGGTGAGTGCCACTATGTTAGTGGCAATTATAAGGCGAGGAGAAGGATTGCCATAGTGAAGGCGATTTTTAGGAGCCTGGGGTTAGAAGAAAACAGGGTCTTCTTAA
>CALJBY010000327.1 GCA_938024025.1 uncultured bacterium | reverse complement strand
TCCTACCGTGGCACTTCCTGAAGTGGATTCGAGTATACCGCAGAGCATGCGAATCGTCGTGCTTTTTCCTGCTCCATTGGGGCCTAAAAACCCGAAGATTTCACCTTCCTCGATAGAGAGGTTAAGATTATTGACTGCTGTTACCTTTCCGAATGCCTTGGACAAGTGCTTTGTTTCGATTGCCATCACCACAGGTGGCAGTCCTCCCTATTGCTGGCATTGTTAGTAAGGCGTATCACACGCTCCAGGATATTTTCCCGTTGACGTTAAGTTATTTGTCCAACTCAAGTATGGCATCGGCGGGCATACCGAGTTTAAGCTCTTGATCGGGATTGTCCAACTCGATTTTTACGCCAAAGACTAACTTCACCCGTTCTTCCTTGGTTTGAATATTTTTGGGAGTAAATTCTGCCTCAGGAGAGATATAGGTAACCTTTCCGATAAACTCTTTTGCAGGAAAAGAATCAACGTGCACCTTCCCTTCCTGTCCCAGTTTAACTTTCCCCAGATTTATCTCCGATACATAGGCCATAACCCACACATGTTTGAGATCGATGACCGTTGCCATGAGACTCCCGACCGATACAAATTCTCCCACCTCTACATAGCGTTCACTGATGACACCATGTAAGGGGATGGTTATGGTAGCATCTTTTAGTTGCCTTTCGATCAGCTTTACCTGGGCCTCTGCAGCTTCTTTAACAGCCTCTCCAGCCTGTATCTCTTCTTTTCGTGACCCCTCCTTGGCAATTTCATAGTTTTTCCTGGCTATCTCGTATCGTTTTTGAGCCGACTCGTAAGCAGCTTCCGCCTTGTCCCGTGATCCGAGATCAATAACCCCTTCATCAAAAAGCTTTTGTATGCGTTTGTACTCCCGTTCACTGTCTTTGAGCAGCACCTGGGATTCCAAAAAGGTCTCCCGTACCCGTTCCACTTCTTTATCCCGTAACCCTTTGATCAGCAAGGTTAACTGTGCTTCAGTCTCAGCCAATCGGGCTTTTGCCTGGGCAAGCTCGATCTCTTTTTTTTCACGGTCAATCTCCGCGAGTATATCTCCCTGCTGTACCCAGTCACCCTCATCAAAATGGAGAGATTGGATGATGCCTGCTGCTTCTGTTCTGATGTCAACCTCGGTTCCTTCAATGGTTCCCGTGGATTGGATCAGGTTGGCAGTATCCCTACTACATGCACCGAACAGGAAACTAAGACAGGTGATACAGATTGCCAGGTGTTTCGTTGTGGAGTTCATGATGTTTTCCTTCTAGGGTTTGGGTGCCGTTGTGGGTTGTTGAATGGCTTTGCTGAACATCTTCCAGGTTGTGTCAACCTGTTTTACGATATCGAATCTGCCATCACTCAAGTGATAGATGAAGGCCGCTGGCTGAAAGAGCCCCAGGAACATAATGGCAATCCGTTCCGCCTCCATGTCGGTACGTATCCTTCCTTCTTGCTGCCCGCGTTCGATTACCGCTTGGAGCGTACTCAGGAAACCCTTAATCATGGTGTACAGTTTTTCCTTGAGGTCCAGATTTTCCCGGTACACCTCTTCCGAAAAGAGAATTTGTGGTATTGCACTGAATTCCATGATCAGCTGAACTTGGCGCATGAGCACACTTCTAATGGATTCAAGTGAATTATTATTCTCTTCAACTGCGGCGATGATATTCTTTTTCATCCGCTCACCGATCATGCCCAGTACTGCCTCAAGGATGGCACGCTTGCTGGTAAAGTGTCGATAGATCGCGGAAGGTACAATGCCTACCATGCTGGCAATACGATCGATGGTCATTGATTTTACACCCTGGTTTGCCACCAGGGTGAGCGCAGCTAAAATGATTTCTTCCTGCCTGATTTCAGTGCCTTTCTTTTGTGCCATGCTTGTACCATTATGTGAATTAATATTCACATTATAGCACAAGAGCGGAAGGGAGGCAAGTTTATATTCAGTAAGGCCAGTGTCCGGCAGGTAAGAAGAAAATGCCTAAAGTGAGCTAAATTGCCTTAAAGTAGGAAAACAGGACCCAGAAGCTACTCATTTTGGATATCGGATTTTGGAATGCGGATTGCAAAACTGATTTAAATCCCAAATCCACAATCTAAAATCCAAAATGTAAAGACTTGCAACTTGGAACTCGGAACTAGTGGTCTCAGGTTTTCCAGGTGTCCCCGGTAGGCTTACAGGGCAAAGGTAAGAAGGTCTATCTCCGTAGAGGAAGGAAGCGTTGCTGTAGTAACTTCTATCTCACTTGTGTCTAACCGTTTAACGTTGGTTTTGTTGGCAATGAAATCATCGACCGTCGTAATGGGGAAATCACATTTTTCTGTTTTGAAGTGCATGGGAATGGTCAAGCGGGGATTTAAGGTATTCATTACTTCCGTGGCAACGGTCGCATCGATAGTATAAAAACCACCCACAGGAATCATCAAAATATCAACGTCTCCAATCTCATTCACCGCCTCTGCACTTAAGGGATGTCCAAGATCACCAAGGTGACAGAGCCGCACACCATCTATGGTAAAACAGAAGATAGTACTTTCGCCCCTTTCCTTGCCGTGGGAGGTATCATGGTAGGTGGCAATACCTTTGAATGCAATATCAGAAACTGTATGACTGCCAGCACCTTTAACCACCTGGGGATGACCTTTAAGACCCTCAATGTAGTTATGGTCCGGGTGGTCGTGACTCACTACGGCAATGTCTATCTCATCTGGGATGCTTCCATAGCTCAGTGCGCCATCATAGCCACCGGGCTCATACGGGTCGGTGAGGATTTTTGTTCCTGAAGCGGAAGTGATCAAAAAGCTTGCATGGCCACACCATTTAATGTGCATTATTACCTCCCGTTAAGAGTTGACTGGGTAACGTTATGGGGATACCTCTCTCTGGGCCATGGTGGTAACTGGGGCCTGGTTGCTCATTATGATGAACCGCAGGTACCGCAATTATGCGTCGAGCAGGAGCCGCAGCCACTGCTGGCAGAGCTGCTCACAAAATTATCACCAGCTTTGAAGGCAAATGCTGACATCAGCTTTTTTATCTCACTGCCCTGACACTTCGGACAGTTGATTGTTGCTGCTTGACTCATCACCAGTTCTTCGAAATTTTCTCCACAACCTGAACAGTGGAATTCGTAAATAGGCATCAAAACACCTCCCTTTTTTATACTAATCATAACAAGTATTTCTCTTTTTCGCAATCATTTTGTATGCACACTGTTGCTGTGCCCATACAATGCTGTTTCTCCGCCCTTATGGGATACCGCTCAGCCGATAATCTTTTTCTTGTAACTTGGGGATAGATTTTTGTATAATAAACGAGCTCTTACTCTAGCAGCACGCTAAGTAGTGCCCTGGACTATTTGAAGACAGGATGCTGTTTCGAAAGCTTCAAGCGCAGTAAATGAGATAGTAGGAAAACCATGAACAGTTTTTATCGTCAGGGAGAAGTTATTGCTGTTTCGGGAGAAAGTGCCGATATCCAGCTTTCACTCCACGGTTTTTGTTCTGGTATGCACAAATGTGCACTCGCAACCTTTGGTGATGATCTGCCGCCCGAAAGAAATAGAGTGAAGGCAAAAAATGGTATTGGTGCCCACGTGGGTGAGAAAGTCGTAATCGAGGTCTTTTCCCCGGGGTTTTTCAGGGCACTCTTTTTTGTACTACTCCTTCCTCTTGTGGCACTCATTAGTGGATGTTTCTTCGGCATACAGTTTGCCGTTTGGATGGGTGTAGCAGACAATAGTGATCTGTACGGGGGTATCTTTGCGATCCTCTTTTTCTGTTTTTCTTTGTGTGTGAGCAGATTTGTCGATAGAAACGTACATCCCCACTATGTTGTTTCTCGCAGAATGGATGGAAAACAAGACTGCGGCACCTGTTCAATGGTAAAGTAAGATAGTCCCGTAAAAAGTCAAAGATCAGACGACAAAGTAAAAAGATTCAGATGCAAGGCGCACAAATACGAAGGAATGAGGCGTACTTACTGGTACGCTGGCTTGGCCGCCTTGCCCGCGCTCGGCCAGGGAGCTCCCTGGCCGACACGAGTGTTAGCTCGGGCAGGCAGCCAGGCTTTTTGCGAAGTCGTCAAGTAAGCACTTGATAAAACAGAAAGGGTTAGCTAAAAAATGGTTGTGGGGGGTAACTTTCTCGAAAAAAGTCCTTTCTTTTTATTGTGAAAACTAGTATATATGACTTCCATTTGATGAGGGGAAAGAGTTCAAAGTATCCATAATGCCAAAACTTATTGGTGATAGTACAATTGTGATGGGAGGTTACGTTGTCTTCTGATTTTAAGCTTAAGGGATATACGGGTAAGTTGTTGAGGATCGACCTTACCAGTGGCAAGATAGGGCTGGAACCCATGAAAGAGGAGTGGGCCGAGTACTATTTAGGGGGTGCAGGGATTGCCGCCCGCATTCTCTATGATGAGCTAAAACCCGGCATTGACCCTTTAAGTCCTCAAAATAAAACACTTATTCTTACCGGTCCGGTTAACGGAACCTTGATTCCAACCGCTTCCCGTGTGGGTGCCTACTGCAAGTCTCCCCTTACGGGTTCTTTCTTCCATGGAACGGCAGGAGGTCATTTCGGCGCCGAGTTAAAATATGCCGGTTATGATGGAATCATCATTGAGGGTAAGGCTTCAACGCCTGTCTATATCTGGATTGATGATGATATGGTGGAAATCAGGGAAGCCTCCCATCTGTGGGGAATGAAGAGCTATGATGTGCAGGAAAAGTTAAAGGAGGAGCTGGGTATTGATGAAATTCATGCGGCCAGCATAGGACCAGCAGGTGAACTGCTTAATCGCTTTGCCTGTATTACCTTTGGCTGCCGTGTTACCGGTCGTGGTGGAACGGGAGCCGTGTGGGGGTCTAAAAAACTGAAGGCACTCGTTGTTCGCGGATCTGGGTCGGTTGATGTGCCGGATCTGTCAAGATTTAAAACCTTCACCGATGAGTTGCTCACTGTTTTCAGAAGCCATCCCGCTACCTCTCAAATCCTTCCCTCCTATGGTACACCGGTACTGGTGAATGCTAATAATGCCCTGGGTGTGTTCGGAAGCTACAATTGGCGGGAAGAGGTTTTTGAAAATGCACAGGGGTTAAGTGGTGAAACCATGAGAGAAACTATCGTGGCCAAGGACAAGGCCTGTTTTGCTTGCCCGGTTCGCAGCAGTAAATTTTGTATCGTAAAATCAAAGGACGGCAGTACCTGTCTGGTTGAGGGGCCTGAATATGAAAATATCTATTCCTTGGGTTCCTGTTGTGGCGTTGATTCTATCAGGGCAGTAGCTATAGCTGAGCGTCTCTGTGATGATTATGGGATGGATGCGATTGAAGCAGGTGTAGCGGTAGCCTTTGCCATGGAGTGTTTTGAGAAAGGTTTTTTGACGCTGGAGGATACGGAGGGTATAGATCTTCGCTTTGGCAATGAAGAAGTGATGCTTACCATGATTCATAAGATTGGTATGCGGGAAGGTTTAGGTGATCTGCTCGCTGAAGGTGTTAAGCGGGTATCCGAGAAGGTTGGACAGGGATCGGAAGATTTTGCCATGCATACCAAGGGGCTGACGTTTGCCGGGC
>CALJBY010000326.1 GCA_938024025.1 uncultured bacterium | reverse complement strand
CCTGTTGACCATTCCACTTATTGTGTCCAATCTCATCGCGTTCTCCATGATGGCAACCGGGATGTTTTACCTGCTGCCCGTTCCCATTACCATCACCCAGAGCACGCTGCCGGTCTCCGCGGTAGGGATAGGGCTGGGAGTGGACTACGGTATCTACATGCTGAGCAGGATTCTGGAAGAATATGCAGTGAGAAAAAACATGAAGGACACGATTACCACGACCATGGCATCGGTGGGAGAGCCTATCGTCTTTACTGCCCTGGCCATGACGGGAGGTCTCATCGTCTGGGCATTTTCACCGTTAATGTTCCAGGCCACTATGGGTTTTTTCCTGGCAACGATCCTGTTGCTCAACATGCTCGGTGGGCTCCTGTTGGTGCCCAGCTTTGTGGCGGTAATTAAACCGAAATTTGTGGTCGGTAAAAACGTTGCGCACAATGAGGGATGATCGTCATGGAAGAAGAAAAAACATTTACCATCAGATTCAATCAGATTTTACGTGAAGAAATGGGTAACCTGTTTGAGCTGAAACCACTTCCCCTCGACCCTGCATTTAAGGAATGCTACTCAGAAAATGATGCACGTGTCTTTATAAAAAGTGAGTATCTGGACTGTCCCAAGACAGCGGGAATCCGGACTGGTGCATTGGATTTGAAGGGATCCATGCTGATTCACTTCGGCAATGTGCCTCCAGCGGAAGATTATGATCTGCCCATACTGGGTTACACCTTCGTCTATGCCAACAAGTGTTTAATCGTAGTGCTTGATTTGCTCCCTGTTGCACGGAACAAGGACTATATGGACAACTATATTGCGCCGTTACAAGAGATTCCAGAAAAGTATGATTGGATTCCACGGGTTGAGGGCAGCCGGGAAGAGGTAGCTGAATGGGCGAAACCGTATGATTCAGGATGTTCGATCTACCGATGGTGTGATAAAGCGTATGTGCCTGATATGGAAAATGCCTTCAGGGATTATATCCATGTTTTCTGTGAATGCATTGCCCGGGCAGAACCCTTACACGACGAGGGCAGGCGTGACCAGAGGAACAGGCACATGGAGAGCTATATCAATGATTACCTTGAAAAGGATGTTGGTGGTGCCCCTTTGAAAAGCCACTTTGGAAAGGAGTGGGGGGAACGCTACATGAAAGAATTTTTCTTCTCACCATAACGGTGAATACCTGAACATCCTTCCCCCCGTGAGCAAAAAGGTTTCCGTACTACTCATCGGCACTTCCCAGCCTGCCGTTTTTGTGGAGTTCGTCTGCAACGTTTCCCATTCCTTGGGATTCCAGCGTTTTTCTTGTAGGCCACCCTGTCTTGGGATCCCAGCCTTCGAACTGGTAGTAAGCAGTTTTCCACGCTTCGAACTTTTCCCTGTCGTGACGTCTGGGCTTAAGCGGTTTATAGCTCCACCTGCCTTTTTTTTTGGCCGGCATAAAGTATTTACTGAGTGAACCGACACCTTTAAAGTCTAGCGAGTAAATGTAGGGGGCAAAGTGCACCATGTCCCGGTGTCTCCCCTGTAATGTCCATATGGCGTTATCGAGATTCCATATCTTTTTGCCGAGCTCCATACCGTCCACGAAGCTCATATTTTTACCCGTTACTGCGTTGTAGAATTTTGGTTCGCCCTCACCGGTCAGTCCTTTCCCGTCCTTTGCTCGGGGATTACAAAAGTCGGCAAAGAGATAGTTACAGTAAAGGGCAGACTGTTTCCAGAATCGACTATAGTGCCTGTGCCATGCGATGAGTTTGACCAGGTGACCGGAGTACATGTTTTCTGTGCTGAAATCAAGCATCATGGTATCACCCTCATAGGGTACCAGTTTTTCAGCAATCGTCTCGACAACTTCCTGTGCGGAAAAGGGTGGTTTCTTTTTCTGCCATTTTGCAAGACAGGGGACAAGGTGCAGGGGAAATATGAAATCATGCTCATTGATGTCCCTGTCACCCAGTAGGGAACCATAACCCCATTCGAGATGAGCCCGTGCATCGTAGTGGTCAGGAAGCCCCCAGCAGGGGTAGGGCAACAGACCGGTAGCTATATCTTCTTCGAGCCTTCCCCACCGTTGTGCCGCCCGGTAGAATCCTTCGGCCATATCATCACCGATACCCTCTCGAAAGGCTATCATTTTTATGAGCTTGTTTACAAAGTCCATACTCCCTATCTGATCAAAGGGAAGATCACACGGTATCTCTCTGCCGGGACCAATAACCCCCTTGTGATGGAGCTTTTGTAAATACTGCAGACCCACCATCACTTCAACAGAATTTATGCCGTACTGCTGAATGAGGTCGGAAGCAACATAGGCCGCAGGAGTCTGCTTGCCGATGGTGAGTGCGAGGCCAAAGGTTGCGCCCTTTTGACCGGAACGATCAAGTAGTGAGAAGAGTGCCCTGGTGAGTTTGCCGCTGTGACGACGGAGATCGAACGGTGCGTACATAAGTGACGATGCACAGGTGGATTCATTTCCAAGACCGGTGCCGAATCGCGAACGGCAACTTGTGTGACAACCGATACATGCATGGGGCCTCGCCTCTTTGGGGCGGTGCCAAAGGCTCCCCGGCATGGCGGGTGAGCCAAATCCAAGATTGAAGGTTGCGCTGTTAATCTCCTTAACCTGCTCTGCATCATCGATATTGAAGGAGTAACTCTTTTTTGCCCATAAACGTGCTTCGATTAACTCGTGCGGATGTGCGACAGAAATGCTGCCGGTTCCCATAACACTAAGTGCCTTTAATTTTTTAGCACCCCATACTGCTCCAAAGCCTCCCTGACCCGAACCGTGCCCCGCATCATGAACAAGACTCGCCACCCTGCAGAGGTTTTCTCCTGCCTGTCCAATGGCAATTACTGCAGGTCTTTGTGTAGATGTGTTTTGATCATCCGCTGGATCTTTCCACCCGCTGTATCGTTTATCAGTACCAACTGTATCCCAGATGTACTGCTGGGTTTCCCACGTATCTTTTCCCCACAAAGTACGTGCATCCCGAAGATGCACCTCATTATCCCGTATATCAAGCCAAGCGGGATTCTCTGCACGCCCTTCAATTACTATTCCATCCCAGCCGGCAAACTTGAGCATT
>CALJBY010000325.1 GCA_938024025.1 uncultured bacterium | reverse complement strand
GGCATTTGTCTGTGCTGCAAAAGGCTACAAGCTGATGCTGACCATGCCCGATACCATGAGCATGGAACGCAGAATGCTTCTGGCTGCCCTTGGTGCTGAACTGATTTTAACGCCGGGATCAAAGGGGATGTCTGGTGCAGTCAAAAAGGCGGGGGAATTAGTTGCTGAACATCCTGCGTATTTTATGCCCCAGCAGTTTGAAAACCCCGCAAATCCAGAGGTTCATCGACAAACCACAGCCCTGGAGATCTGGAATGATACGGACGGTAAAGTTGACTTTTTGGTTGCCGGTGTGGGGACAGGAGGCACTATTACCGGTGTTGCTCAGGTATTAAAAAAGAAGAAGCCCGGCTTTAAGGCAATTGCAATAGAGCCCGTCGAGTCTCCTGTCCTTTCAGGCGGGACACCGGGTCCCCATAAAATTCAGGGCATCGGGGCGGGGTTTATTCCCGGTGTGCTGGAAATGAATGTCATTGATGAGATCATTAAAGTCTCCTATGAAGATGCCAAGAAAGTAGCGCAGCGACTTGCCAAGGAAGAAGGTGTTTTGGCCGGTGTTTCTTCAGGTGCTGCTACCTGGGCAGCCCTGGAAGTTGCCCGGCGTAATGAGAACAAGAATAAGATGATTGTGGTAGTTTTACCGTCCACCGGGGAGCGTTACCTGACAACAGATCTTTTTCAACAGTAAACAAGGTGTGATAACGGGTACATCAACAAATGGAGAGGAACAATGGCGAAGACGATAAAAGAAATAAATGAACGCATAAAAAAAGGTAAAGCAGTGGTTGTCACTGCTGAAGAAGTGATTGAGCTTGCTGAGAAAAAAGGAACAAAGAAAGCGGCTCAGGAAGTTGATGTAGTAACGACAGGTACCTTTGGTCCCATGTGTTCTTCCGGCGCCTACTTTAATTTTGGTCATACAAAACCCCGGATAAAAGTTGGAGGGGGTACCTCCTTTCTCAATAACGTCCCTGCCTATACGGGCTTTGCCGCGGTTGACATTTATATAGGTGCTACCGCGATACCCGATGGGGATCCCCGGAATAGTGTTTTTCCAGGAGAATTCAACTATGGTGGTGGACATGTCATTGAGGACCTGGTGAATGGAAAGGATGTTGCCTTCGTTGGAACAGGCTATGGAACAGACTGCTATCCACGCAAGCATGTCGAGACCTTGATCAACATTAAGGATTTAAATGAGGCAGTGCTCTTTAATCCCCGCAATGGTTATCAAAACTATAATGTCGCAGTCAACCTCTCAGATAAGGTTATTTACACCTACATGGGGATGCTGCAACCCCGGTTAGGGAATGCAAACTACTGCAGCGCGGGGCAACTGTCACCGCTCCTCAATGATCCCCTCTATAAGACTATTGGTATTGGCACCAGGATTTTCCTGGGTGGTGGTATCGGGTATGTGGTGTGGAATGGCACGCAACACAATCCGGGTGTCAAGAGGACACCCGGCGGTGTTCCCACATCCCCAGCGGGAACATTAGCGGTAATGGGCGACCTCAAGCAGATGAGTCCCCAGTGGCTGAAGGGAGCCAGTTTTACGGGGTATGGCGTGACGCTCACCGTGGGTATTGGTATTCCCATTCCTATTCTCAACGAGGAAATACTTGTCCATGCAGCCGTAAAAGATGAAGACATAAAGGCGCAGGTGGTCGACTACAGCCAGTCATATCCCCAGGTGCAACCGGGGAGTTTAGGAGAAGTCAACTACAGCCAGCTGAAGAGCGGTACTATTGAAGTTAATGGAAAAAAGATTAACACCGGGGGTATTTCGAGCTATGCCAAAGCGCGAGAAATTGCACAATCCTTGAAACAGTCGATAGAAAAGGGTGCCTTCTTACTTACTGAACCGGTTGCCCTGCTTCCCTCGGCAGACGCTGGTGTTACCTTCAAGCTTTTAAACGAACGGCCATTAAGGAAGACACGCGGTAAATAAATAACAGTGTCTAGAATAAGGAGATACGTTATGAAAAAAAAACGAGTTGTGCTCACCTTACCTCCTGACCTCATTGAGCAACCGATTGTATACAACCTTATTAAAAATCATGATTTGATGGTTAGTATCTTACGGGCAAACATAACTCCCAAGGAACAGGGACGGTTAGTCATTGAATTGTCCGGTGAAAAAAGAAAAGTGGATGCGGGCATGGCCTATCTCGCCGGACTTGAGATAGAGATTCAACCCTTAGCCCAGGATATTAAATGGCATGAGGATAGGTGTATTCACTGTACCTTTTGTGTTCCTACGTGCCCAACTGGGGCTTTACACCGGGATGAAGAGGGACTGCAGGTTTCCTTCAACAAAGACAAGTGTATTGCCTGTGAACTCTGTATAAAAGTATGTCCCTATAATGTTGTCGAGATTCAATTTTGACGACTTTGTAAAAAGTCCATCTGCTGCGTTGCACTGCATCCCTGCCCTGTTAAATTGTTTTTGATCCAGTTACATCTCTGAATGTGAGGCATGGGCAGGCAACTGAAAAGCTGAAATATCACATAGCTATATTTAACAGGGTGAATCATTGCCTGGCTGCGCTCCCTGGCCGAGCGCGGGCAAGGCGGCCAAGCCGGCGTACAGGTTAGTACGCCTCATTCCTTCGTATTTGCGCGTTTTTCCGTGCAGCTGAAGCTATTTACTTTGTCGTCTGATTTTGACTTTTTATGGGACCATCAATTTTAAGAGAGCAACGTAATGGCAAGGATTATTGCTGTTTGCAGAAGTGAAAGCAAGGGGACAAGGAAAGAGAGTATTGGACAGGGTGTTTTCAAGGAAAACTTTGGCCTTCTGGATGATGCCCACAGTGAATGTGATACACACCGGCAGGTAAGTCTTTTAGCTCTTGAAAGTATTGAAAAGATGCGGTCGACGGGCCTGGATCTTAAACCCGGCGATTTTGCTGAAAACCTTACAACCGAGGGGGTGGATCTTCCTCACCTGCCGGTAGGGACCAGTCTTTCAGTCGGTCAAGAAGTTTTGTTAGAAGTAACCCAGATTGGCAAGGAGTGTCACACCGGATGTGCCATTTTTAAGCAGGTCGGTAAATGTATTATGCCGAAGGAAGGGATTTTTGCTAAGGTGATCCAGGGAGGAATCATCAAAGAGGGTGATGCCATCCGGATCGAAGAACCAGCTGATGTCAATTAAACGAGCACAGGAGGTAAGATGACAGAAAAAATTTTTAGCAAGGCAAGTGAAAAGGATGTTACCAGGGCTATTGTATCTGAATTCAGTAAGCAGTTTTCTGAATATGTTGAGAGCGATGTGATTGTGGTTGGTGGAGGCCCCAGTGGTTTAATGGCAGGAAGAGAGCTGGCGAGCAAAGGTGTGAAGGTTTTAATTGTCGAGAGAAATAACTATCTGGGTGGTGGATTTTGGATTGGTGGGTACCTTATGAATAAAGTTACGGTGAGAGAACCTGCCCAGCATATCCTTTCTGAACTGCAGATACCCTTTAAAAAATATATGGAAGGGCTCTATGTTGCTGATGGACCACATGCCTGTTCCAAGTTAATTGCCGCAGCATGTGATGCAGGAGTTATCATTGCCAATATGACCATCTATGAAGATCTGGTGCTTCGAGAAAACAATAGGGTGAGTGGTGTGGTGGTCAACTGGACTCCCGTTAGAGCACTGCCGAGAGAAATTACCTGTGTTGACCCCGTGGCAATGGAATCAAAACTCGTCATTGATGCAACCGGCCATGATGCATGCGTGGTAACTACATTGGAGGAAAGAGGGTTGATTAAAAAAGCCGGGTTTGGAGCTATGTGGGTGGAACAGTCTGAGGATTTACTGGTGGAGCATACCGGTGAGGTCCATCCCGGGCTTATTGTCATGGGAATGTCGGTTTCTACAACCTTTGGTCTTCCCCGAATGGGCCCAACCTTTGGTTCAATGCTTCTTTCCGGGAAGAAGGGAGCTGAGATCGCTTTAGAAAAGCTTAATCAATAGCGGTACAATGGCTCATCCTTTTTTAGCTATTCCTTCCTTTATACACATCTATTACGGAACAGGAGCAGATCAGGTCAACAGCGGTGAGATGGCTCACTATGTCCGATCACTGGTGAGAGCGTCAGTTGATAGCCGTCCTGAATTTGTCAGTTGGGCTCTTCGTTCCCATACGGGTGAAGAAAAAGAGAGCATTATCAGTGAAACTGCTCTTCACATGGCACGCCTCAAGGTTCGTGATGTTACGAAAAAGGATGTTCGGGTTGATTCCCTCAAGCCCGAAATTGATTATGAGAGGAGAAATCTTACCAAAGCAACGGGGAGGGCGTGCGGGGTCATTTATGAAGGCTTTAATCTGCAGCAGCTCTATGGGAACTTCATAGCTCCTCAGGAAAGGAACCTGGACCATCTCCATCTGGTAGTAACCAACCAGCTCTTTGCAACCTGGGATACTAACAACCACCGCTATCATGCCCGGGTGAGCATCTATGGATTGCCAACACTCCTGTCCACTTCGGGTATTGTTGAGGCCCCGGCCAAACCAAGGGATTTTTATCTGAGAAGACACCTGGGAGAAGAGGTGCATGCACTAAAGGAACACTTTAAGGAATCGTGCATAGACTACCATGATCCTCGTTTGACCGATGTTTTAAAAGGCTACGCTGCACAGGCACTCTTTTACTACCTGCAAGGATATCCATTTTGTGAAGATAGGAATTGCAGGTTATTCAATGCGCACAGACAAAGTGAATTGTTACAGGCACAACTTTTCTCACCCTATGAGTTTTGTGCGCGACATCAGGCAGTGCTGGATCAGTTGCAGGAAATGTAACAATAAACAATAGGGCGGGCGAAGCCTGGTACGGAACAGTTTACGTGATACCCGAATAAAAACACTGGTAATTACGGAACCGGTATACTACGATCATTTTTTTTGGAAAAACATGCCGGTACACTTCTAAGGTGCATGTAGGCCTGTAAGAATGCACGGTAAAACGCAAGGGATCATAAACGGTGAAAGTAGCGGTTGGTATGAGTGGCGGGGTTGATTCATCAGTTGCTGCAGCCCTGCTCAAGGAACAGGGGCATGATGTCATAGGCATTTGCATGAAGCTGTGGGATGGTATCCCCCTTGACACAGGACCGTATCATGCATGTTATGGTCCGGATGAAGTAATGGACATAGAAGATGCTCAACAGGTTGCAGCGTTCCTTGAGATTCCCTTTTATGTGATAGATTTAACACGGGAATATAAAAGCACCATTCTCGATTATTTTAAGCAAGAGTATCTTGCCGGCAGAACGCCTAATCCCTGTATCAAGTGCAATCAGAAAATCAAGTTCAAGCAACTCCTTGCCAAGGCACACCTCTCAGGGGTCGGCTTTGATTTTTTTGCCACCGGGCATTACGCACGGGTTGAGTTTAACCAGTTGAAAAGACGGTACTGCTTAAAGAAGGCACACGACAGGAAAAAAGATCAATCCTATTGGCTGGCCTTTCTTTCCCAGGAACAGTTGAGCAGCGTAGTCTTTCCTTTAGGAGACTATACCAAGCAAGAGGTTCGGAAGAAAGCAACTGCGTTTGGGCTGAACACCCATGACAAGCCGGACAGTCAGGATTTCTTTTCGGGAGACTATAAAGAACTCATCAATGTTCCCGCGCACCCCGGACCAATTGTTGACAGAAAAGGAACTGTCTTAGGAACCCATGAGGGGATATGGCTGTATACCATAGGACAAAGAAAAGGCCTTGGCATTGCTGCGAGCAAACCTCTCTATGTGATAGAAATTAACGAAGGGAAAAATGCTGTTGTGGTAGGTAACAGAGAAGAACTTGCCCATAGGGGCCTTATCGCCCAGGATGTCAACTTCATTGGCGTTGAGGGTATCAGCCAGCCTCTGGAGGTAACCATGAAGATCAGGTATGCACAGGAACCATTTGCAGGTATACTGTATCCACCAGTGAATGGTGCCGTTCACGTAACATTTCAAGAGCCCCAACTAGCAGTAACACCGGGCCAGGCGGTAGTATTTTATGATGAGGACTGTGTTGTGGGTGGGGGAATAATAGACAAAAGTGAAAAGTGAGCATGGGCTATTGTCACAGGCCCCATGGTACCGTGTAAAAGGAGTCGGTCTATGCTAAGGAGTGCTTATGAAGGTAGTTGAAGTTAATGCAAAAGGATTAGCGTGTCCACAACCCGTTGTGTTAACAACAAAGGCTCTTGATGAAATTGAATGCGGTGAGGTGATAGTATCCGTTACGGGTGAGGTAGCACGGGACAATGTCATGAGGATGGCTGAAAGCAGGGGATGTACTGTTTCTCATGAGATGAAAGATGATTCCTTTATCCTGCGCATAGCGAAAGTATCTTCACAGCAGGCTTCCCATCGGGTGGCAGCGAAAGAAGGAGCTGGAGAATCGCTGGCGTATTTATTTGACGCCGATTTTATAGGAAGCAACCGGGAATTAGGCAAGGTTCTGGTAAACGGTTTTTTAAATGCTATCGAGGTACTACCGGAGAGGACAAGTACCATTGTACTTATAAGTACGGGCGTTAAACTTGCGACCTCTGGTTCTTACGTCCTTGAAACCCTGTCTAAACTGTGTGACTCCGGATTTACCCTGCTCATATGCGGTACGTGCCTCGATTTTTTCAATATCAGAGATAAGGTACGGGTGGGAACAGTCTCAAATGCACTGACGATAATGGAAGCACTTACCAATGCTGACAAGATTGTAAAATTCTGATTGAGTGAATATCACACATGCAAGCAGATAGCTTTACTGAGCTCGCTACATTTTTAGATGAGTTGACTGGTCACATCATCAATGGTGGTGCTATCACCTACGGTCAAGCGCAGCGTATTTTAGCGCTTAATGCCCAGGAAGAGTTACTGCAATTGATGTCACATGCTACGAGGTTAAGGAAATATTTTAAAGGTGAGACAGTCGATCTTTGCGCTGTTGTCAACGCACAATCAGGTCGCTGTTCTGAGGATTGCATATTCTGTGCACAGTCAAAGCACCATAAAACAGATGTCAGGATCTATCCATTGCTCGATGCACCTGCAGTGCTAAAAAGTGCTCAGGATGCCCGCCATAATGGGGCACATCATTTTGGGATTGTAACCAGCGGGAAGGGTATAACGGGTGACAAAGCGCTGGCATCAGTATGTGCATCTATCCGCGAAATTACAGGAAAAACGGAACTGCTGCCCTGTGCTTCTCTTGGTGTGCTCACTGAAGATGAGCTGAGCTGTCTTCGGGAGGCGGGGCTTAAGCGGTACCACCATAATCTGGAAACTGCAGAGAGCTATTTCCCCTCCATTTGTTCAACCCACACTTATAAGGAGCGCGTGCAGACTATTCTGGCTGCACAGAGAGCAGGCTTTGAAATCTGTGCGGGCGGTATTTTTGGTCTTGGAGAAACATCTGAACAGAGGATTGAACTGGCCTTCACACTCAGAGACCTTAATGTTGATTCTATTCCACTCAATTTTCTCAATCCAGTTGCAGGAACCCCGGCTGAAGACTACTCTCTATTACCTCCCCTTGAAATTCTAAAGATTATTGCTCTTTTTCGGTTTGTCCTTCCTCATAAAGACATTAGGGTATGCGGAGGGAGGGAAGTGTGCCTGAGAACACTGCAGCCACTGCTCTATTTAGCCGGTGCCAATGGAACGATGGTAGGAAACTACTTGACCACCAGTGGACGTAACCCTGACACAGATCTGCAGGAAATGCACGATTTGGGTTTTACCCCTCGATATAAGTGATGGTTCTTATAAAGGCGGGGGAGCTAAGGTAGCACGAGCGTATCTGGGAGGACAGAATATCCTGCTGTTTACGGGGGGCATTTCCCACATATGGGAAGAAAAAGAGTGGTGCTCAAATAGCGATCTCCTCTATCAGGGAGAATCACCACAATAGTTCCTGAATCCATATCCTGTGCGAGCCGGAGTGCACCTGCCACTGCTGCCCCGCTGGACATCCCCACAAAAAGTCCTGCATTCGTGGAGAGTTTCCTGGCGACTTCAAAAGCCTCATCATCATCAATCATAACCTTCTCATCCAGCTCCTCCGGGTGATAAATGGTGGGAACGATAGACTCGGTCATATTTTTAAGCCCCTGAATGGTATGACCTTCAGTTGGTTCGACCGCAGCAATCTTAATTGAAGGATTTTGTTCTTTCAAATATCTTCCTACGCCAATGATAGTACCCGTGGTTCCTAATCCTGCAACGAAAACATCAACCTCACCATTAGTCTGGGCATAAATCTCAGGGCCTGTCGTTTCGTAATGGGACAGGATATTGTTTTCATTTTCAAACTGATTAGGCATATAGTAGGTATCGGGAGATTCTTGAAAAAGCTGATGTGCCAACCTGATTGCCCCGTCGGTAGCTTCTTTTGGTGGTGAGAGAACAACCTCTGCACCAAAGGCCTTAAGGGTATGCTGCCGTTCTATACTGGCACATCCCGGCATAACCAGTTTAACCCGATATCCCTTGGCCGCTCCAATCATAGCCAGGGCAATTCCCGTATTACCTGAGGTAGGTTCCAGAATGGTTTTTTCCCTGGTCAGGTCACCAGCTTCTTCTGCTTTTTTTATCATATAGTAAGCCGGACGATCCTTTACAGATCCTCCCGGATTATTACCCTCAAGTTTGCCCAGGATACGTACCTTACTATTTCCATTTAACCCAACGAGCTCGGTAAGAGGGGTATTTCCGATGATCGATAAAACACTCACAGCAGTTCTCCTTTCAGCAATGGTGGTCGCCTTATGTGGTATGATGTATACTATAAATTAATAGTATATATTGTGCGTTCTGGTCAAGAGCTTTTATGCACAAAAAAAGCAGGGTACGATGCTGGTTTAAATGAAACTATGGCAAAGTGCCCAGGTTCTTGCAATGGAAAGGAGTGGAGATCAGTCTTATGAGGGGGCTGTTACATACCCCCTGGCCGTTTTTTCAAGTACCTGTGGATTGAGAATGATGACTTGCTGTTGCTGTTGGATGGGTTGGA
>CALJBY010000324.1 GCA_938024025.1 uncultured bacterium | reverse complement strand
CTTGATAACAGCAAGCGTCACCTCATCCCGTTCCCTCTTCAGATCGAACTGATAGAGAAGATTGACCAGTTCCATGGTGGCACTTATTGCCGTATTAAAGTGAAAACGGTCTTCCAGGTCACTGGTCACCTTCTTGATCGTGGCATGGGTTTTTAATCGGAGTTTCTTTAAGCGATCATCAAGTTCACCCGTTCCATCAAATGCAGGTATGGGTTTAAGCAGGGCAAGATGATCCATTACTAATCGCCAGACCCGGCTAAGAAAACGAAAGGCCCCCTCAACTCCCTGGTCGCTCCAGTCCAGGTCTTTCTCAGGGGGAGCTGCGAAGAGACAAAAGAGCCGGGCGGTATCGGCACCATACAGCTCAATCAAGGTCTCCGGATCTACAACATTTTTGGTCGTCTTTGACATCTTTTCAATACGCCCGACCTGGGCGGGACTGTTGCACTTAACACACGTTCCCTCCGCCACATCTTCAGGATAGAGCCATCCGTGAACCTCACATCGCAGGGTTTCTTTACACACCATGCCCTGGGTCAAAAGATTGGTAAAGGGCTCATCAACCTTTACTAACTGCATGTCTCGTAAAACCTTGGTAAAGAACCTCGCATAAAGCAGATGAAGCACCGCATGTTCAATGCCGCCCACATATTGGTCCACCGGCATCCAGTAGTCGACCTTCTTCTCGTCAAGCGGTAAATGGTCATAGTGAGGGCATGCGTAGCGGGCAAAGTACCAGGAGGACTCAACAAAGGTGTCCATGGTGTCGGTTTCCCTTCGTGCTGCCTTACCACACTGGGGGCAGGTGGTCTTTACAAAGGTCTCGCAGCGCTTGAGGGGAGATCCCCCCATTTCCGTTATCGTTACGTCATGGGGTAAAATGACGGGGAGATCCCTGTCGGGAACGGGAACTGCCCCGCAGCTGCCACAGTAGATGATTGGAATGGGATTGCCCCAATATCTTTGCCGCGAGATTCCCCAGTCTTTGAGCCGGTAATTGATAGCTCGCTTCCCGCTTCCCTTTTCTTCCAAATGGTCAGTAATAGCATCCATAGCTTTTGTGTTGTGCATCCCGGTAAAGGGGTCGGAGTTTACCATCACACCCTCGCCAAGGTAAGCTTCGGTCATCTCTTCCGCCCTCAGCTCTTCTCCCTCAGGCGTAATGACCACGATGCGTTCCAAACCATATTTTTCTGCGAATTCGAAGTCTCTCTGATCGTGGGTTGGAACTGCCATAACCGCGCCCGTTCCGTATTCCATCAGGACAAAATTGGCCACATAAATGGGCATTTTGAAACGGGTGACGGGGTTAATGCAGTATGCGCCGGTAAAGACCCCCTCCTTGTCTAAATCATCAGCGGTCCTTACTATCTTGTCCTGTTTTATTACTCGCTCAACAAAGGATTCTACTTCCCTGGCCTGTCCTGTTCCCCGGGAGAGCTCAATTGCCAGGGGATTTTCCGGAGCGAGACTCATAAAGGTTGCTCCAAATAAGGTATCAGGTCTGGTGGTAAAGACCTGAATCTTTTCTTCGCTCCCTTCCAGGGGGAAGTCAATCTCTGCTCCCACACTCTTTCCAATCCAGTTTTTCTGCATGGCAATAACCCTCTCCGGCCATCCGGTGAGCTTATCGCAGTCGTCGAGCAGTTCCTGGGCATATGCCGTAATCTTAAAAAACCATTGCTCCAACTCTTTCTGGAATACTTCGCATCCACAGCGCCAGCAGAGGCCGCCTTCCACCTGCTCATTGGCCAAAACGGTCTGACATTTCTCACACCAGTTTACGAACGATGTTTTCTTGTAGGCCAGGCCCTTCTCGTACATCCTCAGGAAGAGCCACTGTTCCCACTTGTAGTAGAGCACGTCACAGGTGGCGAGTTCCCTGTCCCAGTCATAGCTAAACCCCATCCGTTTAAGCTGCTTCTTCATGTAGTCAATGTTTTCGTATGTCCACTTTGCCGGGTGCACTCCCCGTTCGATGGCAGCGTTTTCCGCCGGCATGCCAAAGGCATCCCAGCCCATCGGATGAAGGACATTGTAACCTTGCAACATTTTGTAACGGGCAATGACATCCCCAATGGAATAGTTTCTCACGTGTCCCATGTGAATACGGCCGGAAGGATAGGGAAACATTTCCAGTAAATAATATTTCTTCTTGTCCGTGTCTTCAGCAACAGCAAAAGAACGCTTTTTTTCCCACTCCTGTTGCCATTTTTTTTCGATTGCCTGTGGATTGTATGTTTCTGCCATAGCGTATAACACTTTCTCTTTCTTGTTAGAAAACATGTGGATAGAAGGTAGCTTCTTCTAGCATAAGAATCCATCTTTAGCAAGGCAAAAGCTCCATTAAAACCATTGTTTATCTCCGAAGGGCTGTTTTTATGTTTGACTTTCTTTTTCTCAGCGTGGTACAGTTTACTTGCATAATGCCTGTAAGCTTGCTGGCTTGCAAGCGAGGAAGCCGTTACGTTTTTGTTACAATACAAAGACTCCCCATGAAAATCCTTTCCCTCGTGGTACCACTGATCATCTTCATACAGACAAGCACCCTCACGTTGGGATTATCCGCCGCCGCGGGCCAGAATGATTCCAATAAAACGGCCGAGTCAAAAGCGTCGAAAACATTTAACACCCATTTCATAAGCCTCAAGCGGGGACATACCATAACCTCTTCCTGCTTTACCTTTGGGGACGGGGAGTACTTTGAGATAAAAACACCCGGGGAAGATTTTCTCCAGACCAAGGGTTCCCATACCAAAAACGGCATGCTTTTCGAGGCATACTTTGAAGCTATGATTCTCAAACAGAAAAAGCACTATCGGTACACCTTTAGCATCAAGGGTATCTCACTTTTAGACAACTACATTGCTGGTGTAGTAGTCCTCAATGAGTCAATAGAAGAAACAGATCAAAAGCAGGAGGTTTCTTTTCTTTTTCTCGGCATGCCTGAGGAGGCGATTGTCCCTGAGAAGAATAAGAGGAGTTTATTTCCCTTTTGAACAGTACCGGGGTTGAGTATATGGTCCCTGGGCACCCACCACCCGCTATCCTCCAGCCCGTATTTTCACCAAAAAAACCAACCTTTTTCACTTTTTTCACTTTTTTCTGTTTTTCCGGTTGTTAAGGGGGATAAATCTCCATTTCATCACCTCCCCTTCCTTGTATAACTATCTTAATCTAC
Organism: uncultured bacterium; assembly: GCA_938024025.1. Taxonomy (GTDB): domain Bacteria; phylum Desulfobacterota; class WTBG01; order WTBG01; family WTBG01; genus CALJBY01. The sequence continues at coordinate 4,472 of CALJBY010000324.1, read as the reverse complement.
TGCAAAATTTCAAAAACCCTTGACAGTTGGGAAGGAGCATGTTAATCATAAAAATGAATAACCATTCATTTTTTATATTTGACTTATGTTCCAATTAGTTATACTGTTTGCATCGCCAAAAATGGTCTGCAACCAGTTTAAAGGATGATGCTATGGCTCAATCTTCCACGCTCAATCCCAAAATAGTTCATCGTTTCGGAAAAGGGTGGATATTTAACGTTACCTATTCACCTGATGGCAGCTACATCGCAGTGGCAACCTCCGCTGGAATCGAAATCTATGGCACTGCCACCTATGAACGGTTACATGTGTTGACGAAACACCAGGATTTCGTGGCATCGGTAAATTTTAGCCCGGATGGGAAACTCATCGTTTCTGGTTCCGATGATAACACGATAAAGATTTGGGATAGTGCTACAGGAAAAGAGGTAAAAACGTTTAAAGGACACGCCGAGTATGTTACTTCAGTGCGGTTCAGCCCCGATGGTAAAACTATTGTCTCGGGCTCGGATGATGACACCATTAAACTCTGGGATGTAAAAACGGGGGGAAATACAAAGACCCTTAAGGGGCACACCAATGATGTTACTTCGGTGCGATTCAGTCCGGATGGTAAGACTATCGCCTCGGGTTCGGACGATGACACCATTAAACTCTGGGATTGTGGATCGGGTGAGGAGCTTAAATCCTTTACGGGGCACAGTGAGATGATCGAAGCAATTAGCTACAGTCCCGATGGGAAGCTTATTGCATCATGTTCTGATGATGAAACGATCAAGCTTTGGGATATAAGCTCCGGAGAAAACATCAAGACACTGGAAGGACACACAGACTGCGTGATTGCCGTTAGTTTTTCTCCTGACGGAAAGACGCTGGTATCCGGTTCCGATGACGGTATTATTAAATTGTGGGATGTAAAAACGGGTAAAAATATTAGAAACCTGAAAGGCCATACCGGCTATATCTGGTCTGTAGCGTTCAGCCCCGACGGCAGTAAACTTGCTTCTGGATCACGAGACAATACGGTGAGGTTCTGGGATCTCACAACAGGCAAGGAGATTAGGACGATTGGAGAGTATACCGGTCTGGTCTGGTCGGTTAGTTTTAGTCCTGATAAGAAAACCTTTGCCTCTGCCCACAGGGATAACTCAATACGTATATGGGACATTGAGTCACGGGGAGTAGTTAAGACATTAAAAGGACATACGGATGATGTTAACACAGTCTGCTTCAGTCCCGATGGAAAGCGGTTGGCTTCAGGATCTGATGATGACACGGTTAAAATCTGGAATGTTACAACGGGCGAGGAGGAGATGACGCTCACTGGTCATACCGACTATGTAGTCGCTTGTACTTTCAGTCCCGATGGTCGGTACCTTGCCTCAGGTTCTGACGACAGCATGGTAAAGCTCTGGGATCTGGAAGAGGGAAAAATTATGAGAACGCTGAAAGGGCACGTAAGCTATGTATGGTCAGTGGCCTTCAGTCCTGATGGTCTTCTCCTGGCGTCCGGCTCACGGGATACAACGATCAGGTTGTGGGATTTAGAAACAGGAAAAGCCCTCAAGACCCTAAGGGGTCATGGCAGTTATGTGTGGAGTTTGAGCTTCTGCCCGGATGGTAAGAAGTTAGCTTCAGCTTCAGACGATGGTACCATCAGGCTCTGGGATGTAGGAGAGGGAAAAGAGATAGCACCCTCCTTTACCGGGAATACGAAACGTGTCTGGTCTTTATGTTGCAGTCCGGATGGCAAGTACCTGGTCAGTGGATCGAATGAGGATGCCATTGTCGTCTGGAACCTGAAGAAAGGAACAGAGGTAAAGACCTTACGGGGCCATACTAACATTGTTGAATCACTCAGCTTCAGCAAAGACGGCAACTATCTCGTTTCAGGTTCAGATGATGGAACCTGTCTGCTCTGGAAGTGGCAATAGTCCAGCTTGCAAGCTGGTACGCCTGCTAGCTAACAAGCCCCTTTACATTAAATACAGTAGAAAAATAGAGTGTATGTTATCCCGAAAGACCAAGAAAAAATATACTGAGAAAAAAAAACAAAGCAACTACTCTAAGGTCTACCTTCAGATTATTGAGAAGTGGTGTATAAAATGTGGTGTATGTGTAGATCTGTGTCCTGATAAGGTGCTCGTTTTAAATGAATATGGTTATCCCGAGATAAGAAAACCTATAGAATGCGAGGCATGCAATATTTGTGTTCTCGTATGCCCGGGATTTGCACTTTCCCTGGTAGAGAAGAAGGCGAAATCCCTATTGCAGATTTTAGGAGGAGCAACATAGGTGAACGGTTGGGTGGGCACACTGCTGAGGGTGAACTTAACGAATAGTTCCATACAGGTTGAAGAGCTTTCTGGTACAGTAACTAATCAGTTCCTGGGCGGACGTGGGTTAGCCAGCAAGATCCTTTATGATGAAGTGGATGCGCAGGTTGACCCCTTAAGCCCTGAAAATAAAATTATTTTTATGACAGGTCCCCTGACGGGAACAGGGGTTATTGGGGGGGCGTCCTATGTGGTTGTTACCAAATCACCCCTCTCAGGTAGTATTGCCTGTTCTACGGCAGAGGGATACTTCGGCCCCGAACTCAAGTGTGCTGGCTTCGATGGGATTGTCATCGAGGGACAAGCGACCGAACCGGTCTATCTTTCAATAGAAGATGATCAGGTGGAACTCCTTTCGGCATCCCACCTCTGGGGGAAATCTACCCGCAGGACTGAAGAGATTATCCGCACTGAAAAAGAAAATCTCTGGATTGCCAAGGAGACCTCCGTGGCATCTATCGGGCCGGCCGGAGAACAGCTGGCCAAGATTGCTTCAATTATAAATGACAGACACCGTGTGGCAGCCCGCGCCGGAGTGGGGGCGGTAATGGGTTCAAAAAACCTCAAGGCCATTGCCGTCAGGGGTACCCAACCAGTAATGGTAGCTGACGGCGCCCTATTTGTTGATGTGGTAGCACGTGCCTGGGAAAAGTTTAAATCAACACCCGTGATACCGCAGACATTGAATAATATAGGCACCCCCTTTCTGGTTGATGTGATCAATAAAAGCGGTGTACTACCGGTCAGAAATTTCCAAACAGGGATTATGCAGGACGTTGAGAAAATCAGTGGAGAGTACATGGCAGAAACTATACTCAAGGCAAATAAGGGGTGTTTTGCCTGTCCTATTGCCTGTGTTCAGATGACTGAAGTTGAAGATCCTGCATTGCAGGGGGAAGGTGAAGGGCCGGAGTATCGTACCATTGCCTTAATTGGTGCAGCGTGTGGTATTGGTGATATAGCTGCAGTTGCTAAGATTAGCTACCTCTGCGATGAGATGGGGATTGATACACTCTCCTTTGGTTCAGCCGTTGCCTGTGCAATGGAGCTAACAGAAAAGAAGATCATCTCCAAAAAACAGACCGGGATGACCCTTACCTTTGGAAATGCCGAGGCCGTTATTGAACTGATTGAGCACGTAGCAAACCGTGAAGGATTTGGCGATCTCTTAGCGGAGGGTGGCTATCATCTAGCTGCACACTATGGTCACCCGGAGTTTTTTATTGGTGTGAAAAAGCAGGGATCTCCCGCCTTCGATCCCCGGGGAATTCAGGGGCTCGGGCTGGAGTATGCAACTTCTAACAGTGGTGTGTCCCATGCCCTGGGCTACCTGGTTACCCATAAAATTCTCGGCATCAGGGGAGAAATTGACCCCTTGACAACGGAGGGAAAAGCCCCGCTGGTTAAGCAGTTCCAGGATGGCAGCGCTGTATTTGATTCAGCGGGCCTGTGCAGGCTGCTTCTTTTGGGAGTCTGGATCGATGACCTTATTCCCCTGCTTGAAACCGTTACCGGAAAGAGTTACAGCGAAGAGCATCTGCTTTCTCTCGGTGAGAGAATCTGGAACCTTGAGAGATTGTTCAATATTGAGGCTGGTTTCAGCGGGACAGATGACACCCTTCCCCGGAGAATGCTTGAAGAGCCTATGCCGGAAGGCCCCGCTCAGGGGCAGGTCTGTAAACTGCATGAAATGCTGCCGGAATATTACACCATACGGGGCTGGAGCGATCAGGGAGTTCCAACGGAAGAGAAACGTGCTTCGTTAGGCTTGGCGTAGCGTACGGGATTGAGTGACATGGTTGGTACCTGCCGGTCATCGGAAAGTGAACAAGAGGCATAATTAGTGAAAAGACTTAAAATTGACTTTAAGCAGTGCTGTGGTTGCAGACGGTGTGAGGTTGCCTGTTCCTTAAACCACTTTGAGAATAACGTCAATACCAAGAAGTCGCGCATTCGGGTCATGGAAGAAGATGGTGTCTTCTATCCCGTAGTGGCAGGGCCCTTCAATAATGCCGAGTGTACCTCAAAGAATATCTTTATTATCGAAGGGAAGGAAGTTGACGAGTGTATCATCTGCCGGGCCTCCTGTCCCATTAAGCCCTGGTTTAAAGAACCTGATACGGGGGTGCTCTTAAA
>CALJBY010000323.1 GCA_938024025.1 uncultured bacterium | reverse complement strand
ACATCCGGGCTTCAATTGAAAGGAATCGGTATTGACATCAATCTAGCGCCCGTGGTTGACGTCATCACTTCTCATCACAATCCTGGTATTACCATCCGCTCTTTCGGGGATGATCCACAAAAGGTTGCTGACCTTGCTTCTGCATTCATTACGGGAACCCAGCAGGCAGGAGTAGCTGCCGTTGCAAAACACTTCCCCGGCAAGGGAGCGGCACATATGGATGCCCACATTGATCTTCCCACTGTTGCCCTGCCAGAGGAAGCATTCGAAGAAATCCATCGGTACCCTTTCAGGAAAGCTATTGAAAACGGGGTCCAGGGAATCATGTCCACTCATGTCCACTACCCCACACTGGATAGCACAGGAGATCATCCGGCAACCTTTTCACCAAGCATTGTGAAAGAGTATATCAGAACACGGTACACCTTTGATGGTCTCATCCTTTCAGACGACCTGGAAATGGGTGCCATTGCTAAACACTATCCTATTGATGAAACCTGCCTTCTGGCAACACGTGCAGGCCATGACATGCTGCTTATCTGCAGTGATTACCAGCTGCAAAAACAAGGTTTCGACGCTCTGGTAGAAGCGTATACCACCTCACTTCTTCCCCGGGAAGAACTTGAGGCAAGCATGGCACGCATAAACACCCTACGAAAGTTTTGTCAGACACCCTTACCACCCGACCACACGACCCGTATACCTCATCCGGAGACCCTGGCAGAACAGATTGCTCAACAGGCAATTACCATCATCTCCGATGATAAACGTCTGCTCCCTGTCAACAGTCACAAGATAAATGATATACTGCTCCTCATTCCTGATCTATCAGAAGCACCTGCTTTGGAAGAAGGGTATGACCCAACGGAGAAACATCTTCTCATTAAGGAATGCACGGGTCACTTCCACGGAATCTGTGCATTTCACTTTTTCTCCTTAAATCCCAAAGCGGGCGAAATAGAAAAATTGACCCAACAAAACAACAGGAACAGAACCTGCATTGTCTTCATCTCCAACGCACAAGGAAATGATGGCCAAAAACAGCTTATAAAAAGGGTTCGCCAGTGCTATGATAACCCTATCTTTGTTTTGCTGGATAATCCCTTTGATTATGAGTTTTTAAACTTACGGGACACCTGCTTAACTTCGTACGGTTTCAGGAGGAACCAGATTGTGGCTCTGGTAAAGGTTATTTTTGGAAAAGCCGAAGCTCCGGGAAAGCTTCCATTCAGGAAAGAACCATGACTAAAGTAAAACTGGGCATTGAAAAGCTGTTGACGAATCCACCCCACTGGCTGAGAGAAAAAAGAATCGGACTTCTGGTTAACCAGGCCTCCCTTGACAGCCACCTTTCTTATACCGCCGATCTTCTTGTGCAGTCCTACCCCCACAACATAAAAGCCCTCTTTGGCCCCCAGCACGGCATCAGAGGAGAAAAGCAGGATAACATGGTGGAATCACCAGACTTCATGCACAACCGTTACAACATCCCTGTCCTGAGCCTCTATGGTGCCACCCGTATTCCAACCAGGGAAATGCTCGACCCGATTGATATTCTCGTCATAGACCTTCAGGACATTGGGACAAGGGTCTATACCTTTATCTCTACGCTGGCCTATTGTCTTGAGGCCGCGCGACAGCATGGCAAAAAAGTTATCGTGCTTGACAGACCCAATCCCATCGGAGGAGAAAAGGTAGAAGGAAATCTGCTCAAGGATGCACTGCGTTCCTTTGTCGGTCTCTATCCCCTTCCCATGAGACACGGTTTAACCATAGGAGAAGTTGCCCTCCTCTTTAACAACCACTATCAGACTGGCGGTGAACTTGAAGTCATCGCGATGGAGGGCTGGAGCCGCCCCATGCTGTTCCAGCAAACAGGCCTGGAGTGGATACCCCCCTCCCCCAATATGCCATCTCCCCTAACAGCACTGGTCTATCCCGGCCAGGTTATGCTGGAAGGAACCAACCTTTCCGAAGGAAGAGGAACCACCCGGCCCTTTGAGCTCTGTGGAGCACCCTTTATTGATCCCCATAAACTTAAAACGGCTCTTCAGAAAAGAAACCTCCCCGGCATCTCTTTGCGCGAGATCTTTTTCCAGCCGACCTTTAACAAATGGCACAATGAGGTGTGCGGCGGACTGCAGATCCACGTCAGTAATCCCCATACCTACAAGCCCTATTTTACCACCCTTGCTATCATACAAGAGTGCAGGGCACTCTATCCCCATCACTTCTGCTGGCAGCCGCCCCCCTATGAGTACGAACGGGAGAAAATGCCTATTGACCTTATACTGGGAGATATCCGTGTGAGAGAAGCGATTGAGCAGTACCAGGATCTCCATGCACTGGAAGCATCCTGGCAAGAGGAACTTAACGAATTCAAGGAAAGCGCTCAGCACTATTTTCTCTATAATTAAATAGACCACTTACTATGAAAGCAATGATACTCGCTGCCGGCATAGGCAGCCGTTTACGTCCCTTATCGACGATTCGTCCCAAACCACTCTTTCCTATCTATTCTACCCCACTCCTTGGCAGGCTCATCAGGCAACTGCAGGAAGCAGGCGTCAAAGATATCGTGGTAAACAGCCACCACCTCAACAGGCATATCACTTCCTACCTTGAAGCAAACATGTCTTCCGGACTTACCATTACACACAGTTATGAGGCAGATCTGCTCGGCACTGCCGGAGCACTTAAAAAAGTTGAGGATTCATGGAACGATACTCCTTTTATCGTCAGCAACGGTGACATAATACACACGATTGATTTAAAGGCAGCCTACCACCATCACACCGAGAGCGGGAATCTGGCAACACTTGTACTCCACGACTATCCCCGCTATAACCAGGTAGAAATAGCTCAGGATGGAACCATTGTAGGCATCAGAGACGACCGGGTACAAAACACCTCCGCCACTACCAGGAAAGTCGCGTTTACCGGCATTCATATTATCTCACCCCAGCTCTTAAAGGCTATTCCTTCCCAGCGTTATGTTGATATTATCTCTGTTTATCTGCAGCTCATCGCTCGCGGCGAGAAGGTGCGGGGCTATCAGGTTGAAAACCACTACTGGCTTGATATCGGCACTCCCCATGACTACCATCGCATTCACCAGGATATCCATAACAATACGAGCACCCTTCGGGATGCCTTTGCTCTTACCCCGTCAAAGAGAGAGCCCCTTCCCCTTGGCACAGGAACCATTCTTGATGGCTATGTAGCAATGGGAACCACTACCACCATCGGTGAAAACTGCACCATAAAAAATTCCATCCTCTGGGATGATGTGAAGATTGATGACAACCTCACCATAGAAGGATGTATCATTGGAGACGGAGCAACAGTAAAACGCTCCTTACACAATGAAATAGTTGTCTAACGGAGAGCTTGCAAAAACTAGCCAGCTAGACTGCTTGTAAGCGTAGAGAGCGCAGAGTATAAATAAAAATGCCTAAATTAAAAAATAGAAGTCAGGAGTCAGAATTAAAACGGAGATAAAATAACTCAATCGCTTTGATTGGTTAAATTTGTTGAATTGGTTCTATTGGTTAACTTAGTGCCAACAGCACTCAACGAAAAGCAATGCTCAAACCAATTCAACCAATATAACTACTGTAACCAACATAACATGATTTGTTGCTTGCTAGCCTGTTAATCTGCTTGTACGTTCATTCGCTCATGAGAAAAAATGAATAAGAGCATCCAAAAAAACCTCCCCCATGATCTCGTCTCCTTTGCCGAGAGCTACCTTAACGGTTACGGGGTAACCTCAGGTGAAGTTACCTGGAAGCCTCTTACCGGAGGCGGATCAGACCGCACCCTCTATCGTCTCTCTCACTCTAAAGGCTCTCTTATCCTGGCGGTCAATGAAGATCCCCCCTCTTCTTCTGCAGGAGTAAATGAAAACGATTCCTTCTACTACATCTGCCACCAGTTGCACGCCCAAGGAATTGCAGTGCCTGAAATCTACGATTATCAAAGAGAGCGGGGGTGGCTCATGATGGAAGATCTCGGTGATATGCACCTGCAGGATGAAGCACTGCGCCTCAAAGATGATCCTGCGGGACTTGAAGCGCTCTATAAAAAAGTCCTTGCCATACTCCCACGTATTCAAGTCAAAGGAGCTCACGGTCTGGATGACAGAAGGATTCACAATGCACCCTACGATAAGTACTTTGTGCGTCAGTGGGAATCAGGCTACTTTTACCGCTCCTTTCTGAAGGGATATTGTCGTCTTGCTATTCCAGAAGATTACCTGGCAGATGAGTTCGATACCCTCGCAGCGAAGGTATCCTCCCTTGATGGAACTTTTTTTCTCTATCGGGACTTTCAATCGCAGAACATTATGATCAGTGACAAACAGATTCGTTTCCTCGATTTCCAGGGGGGACGACATGGACCACTGCACTATGATCTTGCTTCCCTGCTGCTTGATCCGTACGTTGGCCTCAGTGATACACTGCAGGAAACCCTCACTGACTACTACCTGAAAACGCTCTCAAGCCTCATTCCCCTTGATGAGAAACAATTCCTGTCTGACTATCCTGTGATTGCTCTGCATAGAAACATGCAGATACTCGGTGCTTTTGGCCATCTTTCCACCGTGAAGAAAAGAAAACAGTTTGCACAATATATTCCAACCGCAATAAAAAGCTTGAAGAAGCTTGTAAACCTCGCTATAGTGGCCCCCTATGAACATCTGCGAAAGACAGTAGAAAACCTATGAGATCATTATCAGCCAGGGACCTTGTGGGTATGGCAGTGGTACTTCTCTCCATGCTCAGCCTCAATTGCCAGAGGATAAAATCCATTCCCACTCTCTTTGAGCCGACCCCTCCCCCTTTAGTACGCCTTGCCATCGAGGATTATCCTGTCTTCTCCGATACTCTTGACAGGGACGGCCTTATCCGTGCACTGAAAGATCAAATCAGTTATTTTGCCCGCTTAAAAAAACCTGCTCAGTATGCCTTCGGGAAAAAAAGCATTTCATCTGAAACAATCAGGATAACACTCAAACGGTTCCTTCACCTGCTGGAAGAGGATAAGGGAAGAGATCTCAACCAGCTTATTCAAACCACCTTCGATCTGTATCAATCAACAGGCGAAAAGGGGACAGGGATTGTCACCTTCACCGGATACTACCTCCCCTTGATAGAAGGAAGTCTCACAGCAGATGAAACCTATAGCTATCCCCTCTACCGCCGACCTGACGACCTTGTCATGAGGGAAGAGCCGTCGACTGGGGTACGAAGAGCAGTACGAATTGAAAATGGCAGGGAATATCCCTACTACACACGGAAACAGATTGATCAGGAGGGAGTGCTGGCAGCCAGGGGATATGAGATTGCCTATCTCAAAGATCCTTTTGATTCCTATCTTCTCCATGTCCAGGGATCAGGCATACTCATGCTGCCTGATGGGACAAAGCTTCACCTCCACTTTGGCGGCAGCAATTACCATCCCTATCGTTCTTTGCGGGAAGAAATGCTCAAGGACGGTATTCTCCATCCTGACAATGCATCAATGGAATCCATTCGATCCTATTTTGCAGAACACCCACACAAGCTTCAGACCTATCTCAACCGCAACAAACGGTATACCTTTTTTAGCATCTGGGGGGATGCCATAGTAGGTTCCCTCGGTGT
>CALJBY010000322.1 GCA_938024025.1 uncultured bacterium | reverse complement strand
GATCGTCGATGACGGTGCTAAAAAAGCTATCGTTGAACGGGGTAAAAGCTTATTGTCTTCCGGTTTAGTTGAAGTAGAAGGGTTGTTTGATTTTGGTGATGCGGTAAAGTGTGTTGATACCCATGGTCTGGAGTTTGCCCGTGGACTGGTGAACTATAAGGCGGAAGAGGTGATGAAGCTGAAAGGACGGCACAGTCGGGACATAGAGAAGGTGCTCGGCTATAAGTACTATGATGAGATTATTCATCGTGACGATCTCGTCGTTTTTGAGGCCACCTGATATGGAGACAACAGAACGCATCCGCGCTATTGCACAGGCTGCAAAACAGGCATCACACCTGATAGCAGTGCTTCCCACTACACTGAAAAACCAGGCCCTGCTTACACTGGCTGACGAGCTGAACAAGAAAAAACCATTGCTCCAGGAAGCAAACGACAAAGATGTACGTGCTGCCGAGGACAAAGGACTATCACCTGCCTTAATTGATCGCCTGACGTTGACTGATACAGTGATCACAGCGATGTCAGAAGGTGTTGTCGAAGTTGCCCAACTTCCTGACCCGGTAGGGGACGTGGTTACAATGTGGAAAAGGCCTAACGATCTGCTGGTAGGAAAAGTCAGGATACCGCTTGGGGTGATCGGTATTATTTATGAGTCCCGGCCCACGGTTACGGTTGATGCTGCGTCACTCTGTTTCAAATCTGGTAACGCGGTCATATTACGGGGAGGAAAAGAAGCATTCCATTCCAATCGTGCACTTGCTCTTGTTATACAGGATGTGCTCAAAAAAAGCGGTATGCCTGAAGCAGCAATTCAATTGTTTCCCCTCATTGAACGAGAGGCAGTCTATGAGCTGCTTACGCTAGAAGACTACATTGATCTCATTATACCGCGTGGCGGTGAAGAACTTATACGTGCAGTTGTGGAACATTCCAAGATTCCAGTAATTAAGCACTACAAAGGAGTGTGTCACATTTTTGTGGATGCTTCTGCCCATGAAGAAATGGCAGAATCGATTGTTGTCAATGCAAAAGTACAGCGTCCGGGAGTGTGTAATGCCCTTGAGACCCTTTTGATTCATGATGCAATTGCTCCCTCTTTTCTGCCAAGAATTGTTTCCACCCTGCGTAAGAGAGCTGTGGAAGTGCGGGCATGTAAAAGAAGCCTGGCGATTGTGCCGGACCTCAAGGAGGCACAAGAGGAAGACTGGTATCAGGAATATCTTGACCTTATTTTGTCCATTAAACTGGTATCGTCTATGGCAGAGGCCATAGATCACATTGAACAATACGGATCTCTGCACACAGATGTCATTGTTACCTCCGACTATTCAAATGCCCACGCCTTTTTACAAAAGGTACATTCTTCGGTAGTCATGGTCAATGCCTCTACCCGTTTTAACGATGGAAACCAGTTAGGGCTGGGCTCCGAGATAGGGATCAGTACAACCAAGCTCCATGCCTTTGGTCCCATGGGCTTGCAGGAACTGACTACCTTAAAGTATGTGGTCTATGGAAATGGTCAGGTTCGGGAGTGAGCACGGAAGTTCTTATAAAAGGGTGCCGTTATTGTGCGTGTAGGACTTTTTGGAGGAACATTTAATCCCGTACATTGGGGTCACTTACGGTCAGCTGAGGAGATTCGCGAACTTTTTAATCTCGAACAGGTTATATTTATTCCGACTAATATTTCTCCTCACAAAAAATCGCAAGAACTTGTTTCTCCGCATCATAGGTTAACCATGCTTACTCTCGCCGTGGAAGGCAATCCCTTTTTTAGTGCTTCTGATATTGAACTCAAGCGGGCCGGTACATCGTACTCCATTGAAACAATGAATTATTTTAAACAAACTGCTCAAGAGGAGCTTGTCCCCTTTTTTATCGTTGGCGTAGATGCCTTTTTGGAAATTAGCACCTGGAAAAAGTATCAAGAGCTTTTCTCCCTTTGTAACTTTATCGTCATGACCAGACCAGGTTATGCAATTAAGGAACAAGAGCAGCTTATTCCTCATCAGGTGAAGAAGGAGTTTAGCTACTGCCCGGATGAAAGGAGGTTCATTCATAGCTCCCAGTTTTCAATTTATCTGGCGGAAATAACTGCTCTTGATATTTCTTCGCAGTCAATTAGAACACAGGTAAAAAATAGGCGGTCTGTTACCTATCTGCTTCCTCACGCAGTTGAAAACTATATAGAGGAGCATGTACTATATATCTCTTAGGACATCCCTTTATACGGGGGCTATCCTTTCCGCTCTCAATCGCGTGATCTATGATGGTGTTCTTGTTGCCCCCCGGATCTGTCTGTTCTCGTGTGCGAGTGATACGAGCCGTTGCAGTACACCACCCGGAGCAGCAGGTCACCGTCCAGTACTTTTACAAGAGGATTGATGGAGGAAGAAAAAACTCAGAAGCTGTATCTCTGTGGCAACGCAGCCTTAAAAAAGAAAGCATTTGATTTGCTGGTCCTTGATATACGGGAGAGTTCTTCTTTTGCTGATTATTTTATTATGTGCAGTGGTAATTCCAACCGACAGGTACAGGCTATTGCAAGTGCTATTGAGCTCGATTTGAAGAAAGAAGGAATCTACCCCTTAGGCATTGAGGGCTTTAATGAGGGTACGTGGATTCTCCTTGATTATGATGAGGTTATCATTCATGTGTTTTATCATCCCGTGAGAGCATTTTATGAGCTGGAGCGCTTATGGGAAGATGCGCCGAAGGTAGCATTTCCCGTCGGGAACGGCAAGGAAGAGACCCCCTCGTAACATAACCACTAAATGACAAACAGCACAGACCATAAGGACAGCACGCAAGAAGCATGTGTACAGCCTGAATGCCTTACTCTTCGAACGTACTGGTGAATGTCTGCAATGGGTTTTGTTATCAATGCAGTAATAGATTTTATGTATCCTCCCCGGTGTTCTCTTTGTGGACACTATTGTGCTGATGAAGAGGGAATCTGTCCTGATTGTTTGTCTCAGATACACTACATTGGAAGGCCACTCTGTATTCGGTGTGGTACACCTTTTTCTCATGAGTTTGCAACCGATCATTTCTGTGGGGAATGTCTAACAGGGAAGAGATATTTTAGTAAAGCACGGGCAGTTGGGTTGTATAACGGCCTTTTCAGAAAGACACTGCACCGCTTTAAATATCAATGGAGGCATTGTCTTGCCACACCCTTAGGGACCCTTATGGCAAAACGCATGGAATCTTTTTTCAGTGATGGTACCTATCAGTATATGGTGCCGGTCCCCCTCCATCCCCGCAGGCTCAGAAAGAGAGGCTTTAACCAGGCACTTGTGCTTGCACGTATCCTGAGCAGGACCTATCACATTCCGCTGGACAGGAATAACCTTGTGCGAACACGGTGGACACAATCGCAAGTTGGATTGAGCGAACGAGAACGGAAGGATAATGTGAGGGGTGCCTTTGCTGTTTTACAAAGCGCACGAATAGCCCGGAGAACGATTCTCCTGCTGGATGATATTTACACCAGTGGTAGTACGGTTGACGAGTGTTCAAAAGTTTTAATCAATGCGGGAGCACGGAAAGTGGATGTACTTACACTGGCCCGGGCTGCATAGAGAGGTAGCGCATGCAACAGATTACATCTTTGATTGGCGGTGATCTTCAAAAGGTTGAAACGGAGTTAGTAAACGCTCTGAATTCAAAAGTTCCACTCATCACTAAAGTGGGCGGATACATTATTGCAAGTGGCGGCAAACGTTTTCGGCCCCTCCTGTACCTCTTAGTCGCCAAAAGTTGTCACTACAGCGGGGAACACAATATTCCCCTGGCGTGTGTTTTTGAATATATTCACACAGCTACCCTTCTCCATGATGATGTGCTTGACCATGCCGAAACAAGGAGGGGCAATTCATCGGTCAACTCTGTATGGGGAGACCGAACGAGCATGCTCGTGGGAGATTTTCTCTTTTCGAAAGCCTTTTCCCTGCTAGTGAAAACAGGAAACCTGAGGTCCATGCAGGTTATTTCTGATGCTACCACCAAAGTAGCTGAGGGGGAAACCATGCAAACAGCGAGAGGGGGCAATGCTAATCTGACAGAAGAAGAGTATATCGCCATTGTGAGCAATAAGACGGCAAGCTTAATCGAAGCGGCTTGTCAGGTGGGTGCTATCATGGGCAACTCGTCCCCTGAACGTGAAAATAATTTTAAAAATTATGGCCTCAGTGTTGGCATAGCTTTTCAAATGGTGGATGATACCTTAGATTATACCTCTGAGGATGAAAAATTTGGCAAAGCGCTCTATAAAGATCTGCAGGAGGGAAAAGTAACGTTGCCGCTCATTCATACCTTAAAGCAAGCCTCGGCAGAAGATCGGCAGATGATTCTTTCACTGCTGCAGAACGGCAGCCTGAGTCAGGAAAATGTGGATACCATTATCCAGCTTATCAAAAAATACGAGGGCGTTTCCTATGTGCTGACCAAAGCCAGAGAATATGTTGATTCAGCACTCAACAATCTCCAGGAGCTCGATCCTTCTCCCCTACGGGATGCTTTGGTTGCCACAGCGCACTATGTAGTAGAAAGAAAGTGGTAACCATGAGACTGCTCCTTACCAATGATGACGGTATCCATTCAGAAGGGATTAAGGTGTTAGCTGATTTCCTCAGCGTTCTGGGTGAGGTATGGGTAGTAGCGCCTGATAGAGAAAGAAATGCCGTAAGCCATGCATTGACCCTGCACCGACCGTTGCGCCTGACAAAACTTTCCGATTACTCCTATGCGGTTAATGGCACCCCTTCAGATTGTATCAACATCGGGATTAATTTTCTTTTACCAGCGAGGCCAGATCTCATTGTATCAGGTATTAATAAGGGCGGCAACCTGGGTAATGATATCAATTACTCAGGAACGGTGGCAGGCGCCGTAGAAGGGGCCTTAATGGGCGTACCCTCTTTCTCGATTTCCCTGTCAGCGGATCGGGATTTTAAGTTTAAGCCTGCGGCACAGTTTGCCGTGCGGTTAGCACGATCCATTGCTGAAAATGGACTTCCCGGGCAGACCGTGCTTAATGTCAATGTTCCTGATACCGGAGGAAAAGAGATCAATCGCTATACTATTACAACCCAGGGTACGGCTACGCATACCAATACCATTGAAGAGAAAACAGACCCCCGGGGGTTTACCTATTACTGGATTGGCAGGAAGCATGATAACCGTGAAGAGAGCAACCGTGCTGATACTTCTGATCTTAAAGCAGTGAGAGAAAAAAGCATATCCATTACACCACTGCACCTGGATCGTACCCACCATGCTTCTTTTGAAGCGCTCACGCGCTTAACCCTATGAGGGCACTTTAAAAACTATGGATGGCTTGATAAAGGGTATTGTTCTCAGTGTGCTGCCAATTTCAGAGTTGCGAGGAGGAATTCCTGTAGCCGTATCTTCCGGGGTGGGGTTGCTGCCTGCTTTTGTTTCGTGCGCTGGTGCCAATATTGCCGTCATTATACCTGTCTTCTTTTTTCTGGATTATGTACATACCTACTTTATGAAGATCAAGGTGTATAATAAACTGTTCAACTCCTACCTGGAGAGAGTGAGAAAAAAGGTTGAAGCAAAGTTTGCGCAACAGCGCTGGGAATTCTTAGTTCTTTTTCTGTTTGTGGCGATTCCCTTCCCCAGTACCGGAGCATACACGGGATGTCTCATTGCGTGGTTTTTTGAAATGGATCGGAAATGGTCTTTTATTACCATCGCTTCCGGAGTTGTCGCAGCGGGAATTGTTGTAACCGCAGTTGTATCAGTGGCAAGTTTAGGATTTCTTAAGTTTATTGTTGTCAAGGGGGGATGAGCGTGCTGCAGATAGGTGTCATTGGTGCAGGACAGTGTTCTCACGAAACAGCATTAGTGGCAGAAGCGGTAGGGAAAGAGATCGCAAGAAAGGGGGCGATCCTCGTCTGTGGTGGTCTGGGGGGCGTGATGGAGGCTTCAGCCAGAGGTGCACAACGGGCAGGAGGAATGACAATCGGTATTCTCCCTGGTATTTCTTCCGAAGATGCCAATCCGTTTATTACCATACCGATTGTAACTGGCTTGAGTCATGCCAGAAATGTTTTAGTTGTTCGTTCTTCGCAGGCGCTTATCGCTCTTGAGGGTGGCTACGGTACTCTTTCTGAGGTCGCCATTGCGCTCACCTTGGGAAAACCAGTGATCGGATTGGACACCTGGGATGTGAGCGGAGAGATCATTGCGGTTGAAACACCTGAAGATGCAGTAAAGAAAGCACTATACGCAATAGACAAAGCACGATAACACTGTGTGCGTAACAGCACGGTGACAATTATTCCCATAAACGTTTTAAAAGTCTCGCTGGTGAAAGGCATTTCTCTTCTCTCGAAAATTACACTTCTCCTCATCTCTTTTCTTGCTGGTGCTGCTTGTTTTTCTGCCAAATTTGTTCCGCTTCCTCCAAAAGTTGTCATTGGCGTGTATCATCCTGTGGGCAAAGGGGAGACCCTTTGGAGAATCTGCAAATCATACGATGTGGCTGTGCAAGAAGTCGCGGAACTCAACTCCATTAAGGATGCCTCACAGATTAAAGTCGGAGATGCCATTTTCATTCCGGGTGTTACTAAACGCAGGAAGATAAAGGTTTTTGAGAAAGAACCCCCCCAGAAAAAGGTCATCATTAAACAATCTCAGGGAAAATTTGGCTGGCCGGTTAAGGGGAAGATCGTAGCCTATTTTGGCATTAAAAAAGATGGTACGAAATATGACGGTATAGATATACGAGCCCCTCTCGGGTCGCCTGTAAAGGCAGCCGAATCGGGAAAGATTGCCTTCGCAAGCACTATGTCAGGGTATGGGAATATCATTATTATTAAACATAAAGATAAATACTCAACCGTCTATGCCCATAATCTTACTAATCTCGTTAAGGAGGGCAGCTGGGTTACCCGGGGCTCTATTATTGCACAGCTGGGCAACTCTCATAACCCGGTAGCATTACCGAGTCTCCATTTCCAGATTAGGAGATATAACAAGGCCCGTAACCCGCTTTTTTACCTTAACTGAATACAATCGATCAGACGGGATGCCCCGCGCTGCCAGGGGGGAGCATCTCTTTCTTAATGGAGATGATGTGCTGTGCGTGTAAAAGTTATTAGCAAAAAAGAGATATTTAAAGGAACAATCATTAACCTTTCAGTGGAGAGCGTAGTCTTATCAGAACAGAAGGTTGACATGGAATGCATACAGCATCCTGGAGGAGCTGCTGTGGTACCGCTCTTGTCAGATGATGCAGTTGTTTTGATCAAACAATACCGGTATGCGATAGGTGCTACTATCTGGGAGATACCTGCAGGTAGATTGGAACCAGGTGAAAATCCTCAGGACTGTGCGGTACGGGAGCTTGAAGAAGAAGTGGGATATAAGGCCACAGAAATAATAAAACTTACCGATTGTTATAGTGCTCCGGCGTACTGTACTGAGGTTATTTCGATCTTCCTTGCCACAGGATTACTACCGGGCAAGCAACTGCTGGATGCAGATGAAATAATAGAGGTGGTAACAATACCCCTTGCGGAAGCTGTTGCCATGGTGGGAAGGCGCGAGATAACAGATGCTAAAACAATTGTTGGTCTTCTGCTTGCACAGAATCGTTTGATGCAGGGTGATAAGCGCTACAAGAGCTGATAAGCGGTCATGGGAAGACATGGTGAAAATATTGCTGGAGCGCAGAGGAGGAATAAACTATGAAAACTACTCTGGTCAATCCATCGCATTGGACACGGGAAAGTGTGCGGTGAAGATTAGAAAAAGAATAGTGCCACCAACACAATTTAATGAAGTACTGATACGTTCAAATGCTCTCACTGATCGTGGGTTTTACGAGTGGGCTTTTTATCCTGGTATGTTATTTCTCTCTCGGGATAGGTGGTGGGGGAATGGGGGCATGCGTGATCGGCCCCATGAAGGAGTGGATTTCTGTTTTTACAAGGATAGAGAAGGCAGAATCAATCATGTTTCTGATACACCACTGGCAATTCCCGTACTCTATGAGGGAACGGTAGTACACCTTGTGGAAGACTATATCGGCACATCGCTCTTTGTCCTCCATGACATCTATGATACCAACGGCAATCAACTCTATACTATCTATGGTCATACCGATCCTTCTGAGGGGATCAGGAGCGGTGTGGCGGTGAGGGAGGGGAGTATCATTGCTACCATAGCCGATGCGGGGA
>CALJBY010000321.1 GCA_938024025.1 uncultured bacterium | reverse complement strand
GATTTTCAAACTGCTGTGGCATAAAATACTCAGGATGTTCAGCAACTACTTCCTCCGCCTTTTTTACTGCACCAGACATCCCCTTTGATCCCGGGGTTAAAATCAGTTCAGCACCAAGGGCAGCCAGGAGATATCTTCGTTCCATGCTCATGGTATCAGGCATGGTCAGCATCAGCTTGTAGCCTTTTGCAGCACAGACAAACGCCAGGGCTATCCCTGTATTGCCGCTGGTCGGTTCAACAATGACCGTATTTTTTTTGATCTGACCGCTCTTTTCTGCAGCATCAATCATACTGAGACCAATACGGTCCTTTACGCTGCCACAGGGATTAAAGTATTCCAGTTTTGCAACCACCTGTCCTTTACATCCCTTAGTAATTTTGTTCAGGCTCACTAACGGTGTATTGCCAATTAAGTGGGTAATATCTTGTGCTATGTTGGCCATTATACATCCCCCCTGTTTGTTAATGTAGTCTATACACTCAGCGCTGATGACGAGCACCAGGGAGCCATCACAAAAAAAACTTACTGTTCGAGTCCCCGGTCACTCTTGTGCGAACACGTACGACAGGAAATCATATGCTGTAATCAAACGGGTGCTTCATTTCTTTCTTAATACCCATATCCTGAGCACGTTCGCAGAGACTCCCAATGGTCACCGAATCAAAGTATTCAGTAATTTTTTCACCTGCCTCCTTCCACACATGCCTCGTCACACACTCTGCTTCCCTGCTGCATTTTTTGGAAGATTTCTTGTCATGGTCAACACAAAAAACGGGATCAATGGGTTCCCTCATTGCTTGAATAATATCTCCTACAGTAATTTTGCCAGGATCTCTTGTTAAAAGATAGCCCCCTCCCGGTCCCCTCACGCTTTTAACAATTTTGGCCTTTTTCAATTTATGAAATATCTGTTCAAGATACCTCTGGGGGATTTGTTGGCGTTGCGATATATCTTTTATTTGCACAGGTAATCCAGAAGAATGATAGGCAATATCAAAGATTGCTCGTGCACCATATCTGCTTTTTGTTGTTAATCTCACCTCTTGTGGTCTCCCCCTTATACAAGGTAGCTAGGATTTATGCAATCACCCTACGACTTCTGTTGATGGTGTAACCGTATCAGGTTCACTGTATTTCTTTCGTCATAAATTTCAATAACACACCATATTATATATTACCATTTATGTCAAGTATGTTTTTAATAAATTTTTAATAAAGTCCCCCTGCTTTGTTTGATCGTTCTACCAGCAATCCACTCAATGGATGGGATAAAAAAATTTCTATATTTTTGATATTTATGACATAGGTCATAGTACGAATTGTATTTTAATTCTATACTTTGCATATGGTAACACGTATACTTAGAACGTCCTTGCAGTAACCTGCAGGAAGAACCGCGCTTGCAAAAGGAGAAGACAAATGGCTAAGAGGAAAATTGTTAAAATCGATGATGCATTATGCGACGGTTGTGGCAAGTGCGTAGCACCGTGTGCTGAAGGGGCTATTGAGATTGTTAATGGAAAGGCTAACGTGATAAAAGACGAGCTCTGCGATGGTGCAGGGTTTTGTCTTGGTGTTTGCCCAACGGGAGCACTTTCTATTGAGGAACGGGAGGCCCAACCTTTTTCAGAAACCGCCGTGGAAGAAAAGAATAAAGGAAAGAAAACAGAATACATTTCCCAGAAATGTTTCCGCTGTGACAACTCTGAAGAGGATGCCCTTCTTTTTCCCTGTCGCAAAGATGGAGAGAGCCTCTGGGTGTGCATTAAGTGTTTCCCCCCGCTCATTCACGGATAACTATTTTTTCTTTCACTGCATGCTCTACCTATTAGTAAAGGAGCGCCCCATGCCGAATAAATGTCCTGGCCAGGATTCAAGGCACTTAACCGTCAGCCTCCACCCCTGTCCTCAATGCGGGAAAAAGGTGGAAATGTTTTCTGACGAAATGCGGGTCAGATGTCCCCACTGTAAAGCGCCCGTTGAAAAAGAGACCGTCCCAACCTGTATCCAGTGGTGCAAAGAAGCCAAACAATGTTTAGGTCCTGAGCGGTGGAAAAAGGTGATGGAGGCACTGGACGCTCATGATACATCCACAACAGAATAACACGTATAACAAATCATTTTCACACTAATCTCAATTGATAAAGGAGGTCACTATGTTTTGCTATCAATGTGAACAAACAGCAAAAGGAGAAGGCTGCACTAAAGGGGGAGTGTGCGGTAAACCATCTGATGTGGCAGCACTGCAGGATCTTTTAATCTACGCCCTTAAGGGCTTATCCTGCTATGCGGTGGAGGGACGGAAGGCGGGTGTAAGTGATCAGGAGGTAAATAGTTTTACCTGTGAAGCTATCTTTTCCACCCTTACCAATGTTAATTTTGACCCCGATCGTTTGGTCAGCCTCGTAAAAAACTGCATAACACTGCGGGAATCGTTAAAAAAGAAGGTCCAATCTGCCGGTGCCACGGTAGATGTTTCTGAAAGTGCTGCTACCTTCAAGCCCGGATCAAGTCTTGAAGAGCTGGTGAAACAGGGAGAAGGTGTGGGGGTCAAGGCAGACCCTGAAACCAACCCCGACATCCTCTCACTCAAGCAAACGCTCATCTATGGAATCAAAGGGGTTGCTGCCTATGCAGACCATGCCCGGATTTTAGGAAAGGAAGATGACAGTGTCTACGCCTTTATTCATGAAGGGTTAGCTTCCACCTTAAAACAGGACTTGAGTCTCAATGACTGGGTAGGTCTTGTATTGAAATGCGGTGAGATCAACCTCAAAACCATGGAATTGCTCGATGCAGGCAATACCGGTACATTTGGCCACCCGGAACCAACTTCTGTTTCTCTCGGGACTAAAAAGGGAAAAGCCATCCTGGTATCTGGTCACGATCTCAAAGATCTGGCAGAACTGCTCAAACAGACAGAAGGTAAAGGTATAAACATTTATACCCATGGTGAAATGCTTCCCTGTCACGCTTACCCTAACCTGAAGAAATACTCTCACCTGGTTGGCCACTATGGTACCGCCTGGCAGAATCAGGCCAAGGATTTTGCAGCATTCCCGGGGACAATCCTGATGACAACCAACTGCATTCAAAAACCGAAGGAATCCTACAACGGTAGTATCTTTACCACTGGCCTTGTAGGCTTTCCCGGTGTAACCCATATCACCAACAGAGACTTCTCCCCGTTAATCACTAAGGCTCAATCCCTGCCTGGCTTCTCCGAAGACACAAACGGCCGTGCTGTTATGTGTGGCTTCGGTCACAATGCGGTAATGGGTGTTGCTGAAAAAGTAATCGGGGCAGTAAAAGACAAGGCGATTCGCCATTTCTTTCTGGTTGCCGGCTGTGACGGTGCCAAGCCCGGCCGTAACTACTACACCGAGTTCGTGGAAAAGGTACCCCAGGATTGCGTAGTTCTGACCCTTGCCTGTGGAAAGTTCCGTTTTTTTGATAAAGATCTCGGCGATATTGGGGGAATCCCACGGCTGCTCGACGTAGGACAGTGTAATGATGCCTATTCTGCTATCCAGATCGCAGTGGCCCTGTCCAAGGCATTCGAATGCGGGGTCAACGATTTACCCCTGTCACTAATCCTTTCCTGGTACGAACAAAAGGCCGTAGCCATTCTGCTAACACTTCTCCATCTGGGTATCAAGAACATCCACCTCGGACCCAGTTTGCCGGCCTTTATTACACCCAACGTACTCAATGTCCTGGTAGAAAATTTCAATATCAAACCGATTAGTACCCCCGATGCCGACCTGAAGGCAATCCTGGGGTAAAAACGTGTGTTGTAAACAATGAACCTTCTTGCAGCACCCTCACGGACACTTAAAACAATAGTACGTAACACTGGCGGTAAAGAGCGACGAAGCAACCTTGCTGAATAAGGTTGCTTCGCTCTGTTCCCCATTATCCTATAGATGGTAATTAGAGGTAATACCTCAGCGGGCAAAATAGCATTATCCCCCTATTTTGCCGGAGGGTGCACCCACACCTTCCGGGTTACAGGTGAGCTGTAAAAATCTATTACCCTGCATGAGGAAATGCTTGCATAAAATCAGTATATGTTCTATATGTATGCATCAAAATCGATAAACACTTTTTCCGGCTGTCACACGAAAGAAAGAAGGAGAATAGCACTTATGAAAAGATTTCTTCTGGCATGCGCGCTCCTCTTGTCAATGACACACAATGGATTCTCCGATGAGGGAATGGGGAGCCTTAAGGTGGAAGTAGAGGATTTCAAGACTGGCGTACCCCTCGAGGGAGCCAAGGTTCTTATTACCCCCTGCAATTACACCGAAACCACCGACATTAATGGCGAGGT
>CALJBY010000320.1 GCA_938024025.1 uncultured bacterium | reverse complement strand
TACCAGTGTCTTTGATTTACTCACCTTAAAGATAAGGTATTTACGATGGGTAGATGAATCCAACCCACGGTACGACAGGGTTAATGTAGCATGCAGGATTGCCTTCTTGTATTACCTCCCGAAGCTACTCAAGGGTTTTATCATTCCCATTGTGCTGCCGGGGTTTATAGTGTTTTTTACTGTCAGGGCATTGAGAAAAAAGAAGCCCTAAGCTGTTGGGAGAGCGAACGGTTCAATGCTTAACCATCTTTCTCTAAAGAAGTGTTTCAAAGATAGCACCTTTAATCCAGTAGCCATTTTTTTGCTGGCCTTTTCGGTTCGTTTCTGCCTGTCATGGTATCTCTTAGGCTTGAGTTGGCATTATGCTGGAGACGGCTATGAAAACGCTCGACTACTGGAGCATATAGTGGGAAGTAACTGCTATATGCCTCCTGGCCAATATCTTCTTGCAGGGTGCATCAATCAGCTTTTTTCACAACCACAGTATTTTTTGCTCAGGGTTGCCACCATTGTCCTGTCAGCCCTGGTAAGTGTGAATATCTATCGGATCGGAAGGGATGCCTACGGTACACCTGTTGGAGCTATCGCTGGCTATGCTTCTGTTTTCTCTCTGACGTTTATTTTCCATTCATGGACTTTTTATGGTACGACCTTAGCTGCGTGTCTATTTTCATTCTTTATAGTCCACTTTTTGAGAATGATGCAGTGCCCCCGAAAACGGGATAGTATAGCGGCTGGTGTTTTTCTGGGATTGAGTGCACTCACCAGGACAGAGATGCTTATTTTTGTTCCCATTGCCTTTTTCTGGTTTTTGGTCGTGAAGGGAAGAAAAAAGGGGTATGTAACAAGCATTGTGACCATGGTTCTTATTACCTCCGCAGTTGTTTCTTGTTGGACCGTTAGAAATTATGTTGTATGTGATAAATTTGTTTTGGTTTCGTCCAATGGAGCGGTAAATTTTTTTATCGGCAATAATCCGATTCAAAGAGGCCGGTACTTTCTCCCACCTGCTTTCCAGGATGCAAAAGAGGATTTCTTTCTTTCAGGGCTGATCTATGACCTTGAACATCCAGGCTGGTTTGTGCATTTTTATAGTGAGAAATTCAAACTGTACTGGAGCCCCAGTACCCGGGAACATCCAAAACAGCTCTTAGATTCCCGCTTCGGTAAAAGTGCCGTGCGGTTGTTTAATGACAAATTTGAACAGAGTAGACTCAATAGATTTATTCAAAACCCCCGACTGAATGAGTTTTATACCTTGTCCACTATGCTGTACAGCTGTGCCATTGGTGTTTTCTGGTTTTTTGTGTTTCTTGGTATGATCTATGGACAGCTCTGCTGGAGGAAAACCTGTTTCCTCATAGGGCTTTGTTTTGCCAGTGCATTAGTTTTCTCCCTTTTTTTCACAGGTGCAAACAGATTCTTTGTTCCCATACTTCCCTGCCTTTATAGCATCATGGGATTTGGCGTTTTCTTTTTATATAGGGCACAACGCTTGGGCAAAGTAGAAGTCAAAACGCTCTTATGGAGGAATGGCTTTCTGGTTCTACTGCTGTTAGCTCTCTTTCTGTGCAGAGAGCTCTTCATATACTATCCGGCTGAGAAACAGGAGACTATAGAAGAGTTAAGTATGTGGAATGTAATGTCAATGGGAGAAGAATCAGTGCGCTTAATTATTATGGGGTCTCAATTGGCCTATCCGGTAAAGAGTGGCAGTACTACCAGTGAAGCTTTCTCAGTGTGGCTTGGAGAAAAGGCAATTCCCCATATCTCACAGGCAGGAAAGAAGCCGAGCAATGAAAAATTCTACTTTAAAGATGTTAAGGATCTTCTGTGCAAAAAGGCTTTTGTGATCAATGTGCCACATACCATGATGAACAGTTTTGTAGGTGAAACCAAACTGGATAATTTGAAGGTGACCGGTAGAGAGATAGTGCAATCCCTCCAGGGGAAGATCACGGTGAGCTATGTGCCTGCATGGCAGTTTCGCAGCTGGTTTGAAGCCGTCATTAACTCTCTGCTGGAGCACCTGAAAGGAAGGCAGACGCGAACGTATGGAAGCCACATTTCAAGAAATTTATCACCGATACTACTCAGATCACGAACCGTATGATGCATTTTTGTTTCATGCTCAAGAAGAGCTCAAGGATCTTTCTCTTGAAGGAAAAGAAGTCCTTGAGATTGGCTGCGGTAGAGGTTCCTTTTCTCTGTACATGGCGCTCTGGGGAAATGCAAAAAAGGTTTTAGCGCTTGATGAGTCAGCGGGGTTTGGTGCCGACGAGACACACTTGCGGCGCCTAGAAGAAACCGTGCGCAACCATTCTATCCTCAATGTGGAAACCATGAAAGCCAGCATTAACACAACTGCCTTTCCGAAGGAGAGGTTTGATGTAATAGTCGCAAACTTTTCTCTGCACCACGTTATTCGCTCAAGCTGGTTCCCCCCTGAGAACGAAAAAGCTCAAAAAGAGCTCTTAGAGCTTTGCACTGCACTTAAAGCATGTCTGAGAAAAAATGGGACACTGGTGTTACGAGAGATGTCACGCATGAACTTCTGGAGATTTATGCCCTATCGCTGGAAGATGAGTCACATTGATTGGGAAATTCATCCCACGTTAAAAGAATGGCTTTTGGTGCTTAACCAGGCAGGATTTAAAGATGTTTCATATGAGTTTTTAACACCCTACTTTTTATCCACCTGGCCTTCTTTTGTGGTGCGGAACCGTTTGGCAAATTTCTTTTTTTCTTCAACATTTTATCTCTATGGCACAAAATAGAAAGACCGATAACCGGAAGACGGATAATAAGCGATGGCAGGTAGTGCTGCTCATTTTCTTGCTTGCATTCTCTCTGAGGATCTGGGGAATCTCCTTTGGTCTTCCCGGCATTGATCACGGAGATGAAGCTGAGGTGGTGAATCACGCTGTGCGGTTCGGTACCGGTGACTTTAATCCTCACCGGTTTCAATATGGTTCACTGGTACAGTATATCCTGTTTTTTTTCTATGGTTTCTATTATGCTCTAGGATATCTCCTGGGGTACTTTTCGAGCGTGCACCAGTTTGCTCTTCATTTTGTTCAAGATCCCACGCTCTTTTATCTTATCGCACGAGGTCTTTCGGCTCTGCTGGGGGCAGCTACGGTTTATATCACCTATCTGATTGGTGTGAGAGTTGGCGGAGGTAAGGTGGGACTCTGTGCGGCACTCTTTTTGGCAGTCAGCTATCAGCATGCCGTTCACTCACACTATGCTACCGTGGATACTGCCCTTGCCTTCTTTTTTGCCCTTGGTACCTACCAGAGCCTTATGCTGCTGTTTGATGATCGCCTTTCGAGATATTGTAAGGCAGGATTTGCAATAGGCCTTACCCTCGCAACTAAATTGAATGGGGTATTTGTTCTGGTGCCTTTTGCCACTGCCCACTTTTTGAGGGGAGAGAAGGTTAATTTTTCCAAAAAGTTATTTTCACAAAAGTTCTGGCTCGGTCTTGGAATGGTTTTTGTTGGCCATTTTATCGCGAGCCCCTTTTTCTATCTTGACTTGAGCAGTGCCCTCTCCGAGGTCTCCTATTTACGATCCCTTCATGCAGCCTCTGGATTGACGCTGTGGTCATATCTGCAAACCCTGGCCAACGATTATTGGGGAATTCCACTGGGGATGCTCTGTGTGGCGGGTCTCTTCAGATACCTGATTACCACTGATAAGAAGATCGGTGTAGTTTCCATTACGACACTGGCTATTTTCTGTTTTGTCTCTCTCCACAGGTATGTTGAGGCAAAGTACCTTCTTTATGCATTTCCCCTGTGTGCGGTGCTCGGCTCCCGGCTTCTCGTCGAGCTGTGCCAGCGCTTAAAGGCACAGTATCTGGTTTTGATCGTTCTGCTTCTGATCATTCATCCCGGTTACCTCATTGTAAACTGGGATTATGAACGTTCACAAAAGAGCATTACCCTTGAAAGTAAAGAGTGGATAGAACTAAACATACCCGCTAATGCTAAGGTGCTGCTTGATAATGTTGGCAATGGAGGGCCGAAACTCTATAACTCACCGAGCAATCTGATGCGTCAGTACCTGAGGGCACGGAAATATAATCTGTTAAAATCAGAGTATCTGAAATTACAGTTAGAGATTTCACCTGAAATTTACTATGATATTACTCAGATTGATGCTTCAGGAGGGTTCAGGGAAGATGATTACAGGCGGTATCGTTTGTGGCAAGACACCGAGGAAATAGGACATCCTGAAACCTATTACCGGGAGCGAGGGTACGAGTATATTATCATCACCAATCGGTATTTCTCACGGATAGGAGATGAATTTAGTCTTCTGAGAGAATTTAAAAGGGGAAGCAGGGGTATCAGGATTTATACGGTGGGTTGATGGGTCTATTGTTTGCTTTGAGAACCCTGTGCTTTGCACAGGGTCGCAAATAGGAAACAGCAGCACTTTCGTGCTACCTTTGTTTAACGGCCTTTGGCCGTAAAACAAAGCCACCCGTTTCACGGGTGGTAGTTTGCTTGAGAAAGGGGTCTTGTTGTGTGTGGTATTTGCGGTAAATTGTATCATTCGAGAGACAGAACAGTTGATGGGGAGCTCTTGAGAAGCATGGCTTCCGTCATCAATCATCGGGGACCGGATGACGAGGGAATATATGTAAAGAATAATGTTGGATTGGCCCACAAGCGATTGAGCATTCTTGATCTTTCTCCGGCCGGCCATCAGCCTATGAATAATGAAGATGGTTCCATCTGGATTGTGTTTAATGGGGAGATTTACAATTTTCTGGACTTACGGGAGGAGCTTCAAAAAAAGGGACACACCTTTAGGTCCCGAACGGATACTGAGACCATCATTCACCTCTACGAAGAAAAGGGGGTAGAGTGTGTTCATGATCTCAGGGGAATGTTTGCTTTTGCCATTTGGGATGAGAACAAAAAGCGCCTTTTTTGTGCACGGGATCGGGCGGGGAAGAAGCCTTTTGTGTATGCCCATACGGAAGACGGGCTGGTCTTTGCCTCGGAAATAAAATCGCTTCTCAGGGACCCAGCGCTCAAGAGAAACCTGGACTACAGTGCCATTCACCACTATTTAACCTATCAGTATGTGCCGAGCCCCCTGAGCATTTTTAAAGACATTAAGAAGCTTCCCCCGGCCCACGTTCTCATCTATGAAGGGGGAGATCTTACGATTAAGCGCTACTGGAGTCTATCCTACCAGAAAAAACTTCACCTCTCGTCGGTTGGTGAGTACGGTGAGCAGTTCCGTGACCTCTTTCAGGAAGCGGTGAAGATACGTTTGAGAAGTGATGTTCCTCTCGGTGCCTTTTTGAGTGGAGGTATTGATTCGAGTCTTGTTGTTGCAGTAATGAGCAGGTTGATGAATCAACCGGTTAAAACCTTCTCCATCGGATTTGAAGAGGAAGGGTACGATGAGGTGGCCTTTGCCCGTATCATTGCCGAGAAGTATGAAACTGACCACCACGAATTTACGGTAAAACCGGATGCGGTCAGCATTTTACCGCAACTAGTATGGCACTATAATGAGCCCTTTGCTGATTCTTCAGCAATACCGACCTACTATGTTTCTAAGATGACACGGGATTTTGTAACGGTAGCACTCAATGGAGATGGGGGTGATGAATCGTTTGCCGGATATGAGCGGTATGTCGCGGACAAACTGGCCGATTACTACAGACGGGTGCCACCTTTCATACGGGAAGGGATTATACGAAGAGTGGTCGATACGTTACCCCACAGTACTAACAGGAGAAACTTCTTCAGAAGACTTAAACGGTTTGTCAAGGGGATATCGGAGCCTCCCGAGAGGCGCTATGTGCGGTGGATATGTTTTTTTGATAACGAAATGAAGGGGGATCTCTATACACCATCCTTTAAAGATTTGAACCGGGAGCTTGACTCTGTTGATTTAACAGTTAAGTGGTATGAGCGGGCAGATGCTGAGCAGTTTCTTGACAGAACCCTTTTTGTTGACGTCATGTCATATTTACCTGAAGATTTGCTGGTGAAGGTTGATATCGCGAGCATGGCACATTCTTTGGAGGCCCGGTCCCCCTTCCTTGATCACAAGGTCATGGAATTTGCAGCCTTACTGCCTCCAAATCTTAAACTTAGGGGGATGGAGACAAAATTCCTCCTGAAAGATACCCTTTCGGATATAGTGCCTCAGGAGATTTTGCAGAGGAAAAAGATGGGCTTCGGGGTTCCTCTTGATGTCTGGTTCAGAAATGATCTAAAAGAAATGGCCTATGACGTGCTGCTTGATCAAAAGAGTATTGAGCGGGGATACTTCAGGAAGGAATACGTCTTGCAAATGCTCGATGACCACGTATCGAAACGATACGACCATAGTTATCGCATCTGGGCCCTTTTGTTCCTGGAGTTGTGGCACAGGATGTTTATTGACGGAACGGTCAGTCCACCGATACATGATTACTGATTGAAGGTACAATGGTACACCCGAAAGCAAAAATAAAGATTGTGTTTGTTATTACCAGTACCGGGGTTGGTGGCGCAGAAAAAATGCTGTACCATACCAGCACTTCACTGGATCGTACCCGGTATGCCCCATCCATCTGCTCATTAAAGGAAAAAGGTGCAATTGCACGGAATGTGGAGGCAGCCGGGATAGAGGTGCACTGTCTCTCGATGACAGACGGGGATCAGTTTGGTGGCTGGTTTGCATCATTAGTGGCGCTGTTCCGGTTGACCAGGTATGTGATAAAGGTAAGACCGACGATCGTCCATTCCTTTCTCTTCCGGGCAAATATTTTGTCTCGGATTGCAGCTTCTCTTGCACGGGTACCCCTCGTCATCTCTTCTGTTCGGGTGATGGGAGGAGAGAGAAACTACCATCACACGGTAGAGAAGGTTACGTCATTCATGGTTGACCACTATATCACCGTTTCAGAAAGTGTGAAGGCCTATTTAGTCCAGACGGCAAGCATTCCTGACAATAAGATTACCGCCATTTATAATGGGGTTGCGCTTAATGACCACTGTGGTGCTTCTCATGAAGATCAACACCCGCCGTGCGGTCTCAAAGCACATGATCGATTTCTCTTTACGGTTGGAAGGCTTCACCAACAGAAAGGTTATGACTGTCTCATCCAGGCGTTTGCACAGGTGCGGAAGGAATGTCCTACCTTACAACTGCTTATTGTTGGTGAGGGTGAAGAAGAAAATAATCTAAAGAATTTGGCCAAATCACTCGATTTAACAGATCAGGTTATCTTTGCCGGATTACGGCTCGATAGTGACACAATTTTTCCGTTCGCAGAACTTTTTATACTCCCCTCACTATGGGAAGGTATGCCCAATGCTGTTCTTGAAGCAATGGCTGCGGGAAAACCGGTAGTAGCCACTGAGGTGGGAGGTGTCCCTGAACTGGTTCTTCATGGGGAAACAGGCCTACTGGTTTCTCCTGGGGACCCTGATGCCCTCGCCCAAGCCATTCTCGATCTCTGTACAGATCCAGTAAAAGCACACGCGATGGGTGCGGCTGGCAGGCTAAGGGTACAAGAGCACTTTCGTATTGCTTCAATGATTAAAAAGACAGACGGTCTCTATCAAAAACTTCTCGCAACAAAACGTCTCCAATGAGAGTCTATTTTCTTTACGGTGCCAGTTTTGCGTTAGCTTTTTTTCTTGCGTTATATCTCACTCCACTTATGAGAAAAGCGGCGCTTCAGTATGGCATTATGGACAAACCTGACGGAAACCTTAAGAACCACGGTAATCCTGTTGCTTATCTGGGAGGCTTGGCTGTCTACCTTTCATTTTTGGTAAGTTTAGCGCTTACCTTTAACTTTGATCAACAGGTGTTGGGCCTTTTACTGGCAGGGACTATTATTGTTGTTTTAGGCCTCATAGATGATTTTGGTGTTTTATCTCCGGTTGTTAAGTTGTGCGGGCAGAGCATTGCCGTGCTCGTTCTCATCCGGGCAGGCATCTCTATTAAACTGGGTTTTCTCCCGTGGTATATTAGCTTTCCCATTTCCTATTTGTGGTTGATAGGCATTACCAATGCATTCAATATTATTGATGTAATGGATGGATTATCAACAGGTGTGGCGGTCATTTGTTCACTCATACTCTTTGTGATAGGAGTCTTGAATAATAGTATGGTCATTGCTATTATGGCGGTTTCTCTCGGAGGGAGTTTGCTGGGGTTTCTCCGCTATAACTTTGAGCCTGCTAAGATCTATTTGGGTGATACGGGCAGTATGTTTATTGGTATGATGATGGGAGCATTAGCAATGATTGGGAATTACACTGAAACGAATACGGTGGCCTGTTTAGCACCGATACTCATTTTGGGAATCCCGATTTTTGATACCCTTTTTGTAATGTACATACGGTATCGCAGGGGAATGTCAGTCATTACCGGAAGTCCTGATCACTTTGCCCTCCGCCTGAGAAAGTGGAGACTATCAACGAAACAGACAGTGGTAATAAGCTATGCTATATCTGCACTGCTTGGATGTGTAGCTCTTCTTACTATGTACCTGGGGCCTTTGCAGACAGCACTGATTATTCTCTTCTTAATAACCGTGGCGCTCCTCACAGGATATTTTCTTAAAAAGATTGATATGACTCTCTAGTGTGCAAAGTATCGGTAGGTTTTTCTTATGATCCTTATCATTGGTGCTGGTCTTGCTGGCCTGAGCACTGCTTACCATCTGGGAAGCAAAGACTATCAGATTTATGAAAAAGAAGGGGAGGTTGGCGGGTTGTGCCGTTCCTATGAAAAGGATGGCTTTACCTTTGACTATACGGGACATCTGCTTCACCTGAGAAATGACTATACCTCCACGCTGCTGGAAAAACTCCTGCCCCATACCCTCATACCACATAGG
>CALJBY010000319.1 GCA_938024025.1 uncultured bacterium | reverse complement strand
AGAAAATGCCCATTTTAAAGGCCTTTGCTAAATATTATGTCCTCATTAAAAACAACTCGGGCTGTAAACAGTTGACTTTATTTGATTAACGTTGGGACACTACTGATTATGTCTGGAAAGTTGAGTATGAAGGAATAAGGAAGGGTTTGACTTGACAAGGATTTGTAATTCATTAAGATAGTTGCAATACCTTTGTAAAAGACGAGGATTCACTATGGACAAGAAAGGCATTAAGGCTATCCTTCACATGGAGCCGGCGGGACAGGAAGTCACCGTTGATGGATGGGTGCGGACACGTAGAACTTCAAAGGGCATTACCTTTTTTGAACTGAACGATGGTTCCACCATAAAAAACCTGCAGGTTGTCCTTGATGAGGATTTTCCCCGGTATGAATCGGTTGTTAGGGATATAGCTACCGGCTGCAGTGTTTCTGTGACGGGTACACTCATTCCTTCCCCAGCAAAAGGCCAGCAGGTTGAACTTAAGGTGTCAGGGGTTACCATTGTTGGCGGTGCTCCTCCTGATTACATCCTCCAGAAAAAAAGGCACTCCTTTGAATTCCTCCGGGAGATTGCACACCTGCGTCCCCGCACCAATTCATTCGGTGCCGTTGCACGTGTGAGAAGCGCCATGAGCTATGCAATACATACATTCTTCCAGGAGAGGGGCTTCTTATATGTCCATACCCCTATCATTACCGGGAGTGACTGCGAGGGGGCAGGGGAGATGTTTCAGGTTACAACCCTTCCTGTTGATAAGCCCCCTACCCATGAGGGCGAAGTGGATTACACAAAGGATTTTTTCGGCAAGAAGGCCTCTCTTACGGTGAGCGGTCAGCTTGAAGGCGAAACCTATGCCTGTGCCTTGAAAAACATCTATACCTTTGGCCCCACTTTCAGGGCAGAGAACTCAAATACATCCCGCCACCTGGCAGAGTTCTGGATGATAGAGCCTGAAATGGCCTTTTGTGACCTCACCCTCGCTATGGATGTTGCGGAGGAGTTTATTAAATATATTTTCAGCTCTATTCTAGAGAACTGTCCCGATGATATGGACTTCTTTGATACAAGAATAAGTAAGGGGGTAGTGGGGAATATTGAACGGATAGCGAAGAGCAGCTTTAAGCGGGTTACCTATACTGAAGCCGTTGAAGCGTTGAATAAGGCAGGTGTGGATTTCGAGTTCCCTGTTACGTGGGGGGTGGACCTGCAAAGTGAACATGAGAAATTTCTTACCGAAAAGGTGTACGAGCTGCCCGTTATCCTCATCAACCATCCGAAGGAGATTAAGGCATTTTATATGAAATCAGAAGATGATAAAACGGTGAAGTCTATGGATGTCCTTGTACCCCGTCTCGGTGAAATTATTGGCGGCAGTGAGAGGGAATCTGATTACGATACACTGAAAGACCGCATTGCTGCATGCGGACTTAACCCTTCTGATTACTGGTGGTATCTTGAACTGCGCCGTTTCGGGAGCGTGCCCCATGCAGGCTTTGGTCTCGGTTTTGAACGGCTCATACAATTTGTTACCGGCATGCAGAATATCAGAGACGTGATACCGTTCCCCCGTGCTGTCAAGACACTGGAATTTTAAGTCTCTTTAAGGATCTTATGAAATTAGTCTGTTCTATTGCTGCACTCTTTCTGTTACTAGTGACACTGCCGGGAGGTTTAAGCATGGGAAAGGGTACATCAGACCTCGCGTTGTTATTGCCGGATATAATAGAGGGCTGGAAGGTTACGCGGGAGGATGCACGTTACAGCAGGGATACCCTGTATGATTATATCGATGGCGGTGCGGAGCTCTATCTTTCTTACGGTTTTAAAAGGGTTATCAACCGTACCTATGTGAAGGCCAATCAGCCGGATATGGTCGTTGACATCTTTGATATGGCTACCTCACAGAATGCCTACGGGGTTTTTTCCCATTCAATGGAGACGGTTGAAACCACGTTCGGGCAGGGCTCACAATCTTCTGAAGGGCTCGTCCTTTTCTGGAAAGGGCCGTACTATATTTCGATCATGGCCCATCCTGAAACGGCTGAATCGAAGAAAACCCTTATCGATCTGGCCAAAAAGATCGATGGTGCTATTGCTGAAGAAGGCCCCCTGCCTGCTCTCCTCAATCTTCTTCCGCAGAGGGGACTTGCAAGAGAGAGTATCCGCTCCTTCCACCACCACGCATGGCTTAATTCCCACTACTTTGTTGCCGATCAGAATATTCTTAATATTGACGATACTACGGATGCCCTGCTGGCCAAGTATGGGGAGGGTAAAAAACGGTCCTTTTTGCTCCTCATACAGTACAGGGACGATAAAGCGGCACACAGTGCCTACGATAAATTCGTGAAACAGTATCTTCCGGAACTCTCTCAAAAAAAATCAGTGCAGATCGAAGATGGTACCTGGACAGCCTGCCACGTAGCGGGGAGCCTTCTCATAGCCGTCTTCAATGCCCCGGGAAAAGATGGGGCAGTGCACCTTATAGGTGAGGTAGAAAAACGCCTTGGAGGGAACTGTCAAAAGCTTCATGAAAAGAAGGAAAAAATTTGAAACCACAGAGTGCACAGAGGAAAACTTTGTGTTCTCTGTGGTTTGGTTTTGACAATACTTCTTGGACATAAAGGAGGAGACCATGAAAGATAGGGGCCGCACGAGAAGGGAATTTTTGAAGGACACTACCTCAGCTGCTCTTGCCGGATCACTCTACCTGAGCACACCTTTGAAGGTTTTTGCTCAGTCAGAAAAGAAGGCAAGAGTTGTGCTGATCAGAAACAGAGATGTGCTGGATGATCTTAATCAACCCAGGGAAAAGGTTGTACAGGAGATGCTTGACCGGGCAGTCACAACCCTTCTCGATACAAAAGATCCCGTTCAGGCGTGGAAAAAGCTTCTTAAGCCGACGGATGTAGTGGGCATTAAGTCGAATGAGTGGAAGCCGATCAATACTCCCCCGGAGCTTGAGAAGGCTATTAAAAAAAGGGTTGAAGTTGCAGGTGTTCCAGCGAAGAACATCGGAATAGATGACCGTGGAGCACGAAATGATCCACTCTTTATCAATTCAACAGCGCTTATCAATGTGAGGCCCCTGAGAACCCATCACTGGTCGGGTGTGGGAACGCTCATTAAGAA
>CALJBY010000318.1 GCA_938024025.1 uncultured bacterium | reverse complement strand
CTAAAAATCCGGTGCCCCCCACTAATACATGCATAGTCTCACCTCCACCGAAATCTTAACGAGTTGAAACCAGTCTTCCACAGGGGAAATAGTGTCCAACATAATGATTCCCCACCTATCCTGATTGCTTACATAGTGTATAAGGTTTCGCCCTTAAAAAATCAAGACATTTAACTCAGATTTTGCAACAGTGAATTGGTAAGGTAATTGTAGTGACGGGTTAGAGAATGGTGACACCGGTAATGCGGAATAGATGACGGTCATCTCCCAAGAAAGAAAACAGTTTAAGACCGTTATCGAAAAAAAAACCCTGCTGGCAGACTCGTGGAAGAAGGAGTGGGATAAGCAGAGAGCTGATAGGCCGTAGTGAGGTTCTTAGCCTTTTTTACTCTCCTCAACATACTTGATACGCAGGTCATGGAGCAGATTATCAATTAGCTGCTCTTCATCATTGGTGAGATTACCCTGAGTCTTTTCTTTCAGGACACCCAGGATATCAATCGTCTGTTTGGCCATGGGTAAATTTCGTTCTTTAGTACCACTTACAGGATCAGGAATATCGCCAAAGTGGAGCAGGGCTGAACTGCTGAGGGATAGAATAAACGAGGGGAAATTAATCTCAGGGAACTTTACCGGTTCGTGCTGCTGGCTTTCATCTTTCTTTGCTTCTGTTTCTGCCTGTACTTCAGCTTTGGTATCGTCCTTCTTAGTTTCAGCATCTGTTTTTACTTCACCGTCAGGAGTAAACTGCCTCTTATCCCTAACAACAAAGCCATTACCCTCTATAGTTTCATCTTTAGCCATAAGTACTCCTTATACATGAAATGTCCTGTGATGGTCACAATCACTGCAGGCGAACGAACTACCCTCATACCAATGCCAGGCCCTCAGCACTTTCCACCCAGAGTGTACCATCTCTCATATCAACGAAAAACTCACTTCCCTCCTTCCACTTGAGGGTGAGGGGAATTTTCACCTTTTCATCTATAGTCCTTTTAAGAAATCGGGCTCCGAACTTAGGGCTGAATCCGCAATCAACCAAGTGCTCCAGGGCTTCTTCAGTAACACTCATCACCTTTCCTTTAGGTTTCATCTGCTGCTTAATCTTCTCCAAGTACATTGTGGCAATCGCTTTCACTTCCTCGCGTGTTAATGGTGAAAAGACAATGGTATCATCAACCCGGTTTAGGAATTCGGGAGAAAAGGTGTTTTCCACTTCTTTCATCACAGCCCTTTTGATTGAGGTAAGCGCCTGGGAATCAGTAAGAAATCCCATAGGCTTTGTTAAATTTTTAAATTCACCTGAGCCCAAATTAGAGGTCATAATAATCACGGCATCACTGAAATACACCCGCTTTCCTCTGCCGTCGGTGAGCCAGCCTTCATCAAAAACCTGAAGGAAGAGGTTTAAGACATACGGGTTTGCTTTTTCCACTTCATCAAGCAGGACTACCGTATAGGGAGTATCCCTTACCTGGTTCGTGAGGAGCCCTCCCCGCTCTGAACCTACAATGCCCCGTGGCATCCCGATCAGCTTATCTACCGCAACGGTAGAGTCCTTATACTCTGACATGTCCAGGCGAACCATTTTCTTCTCATCTCCAAAGAGAAATTCAGCCAGGGCCTTTGCCAGTTCAGTTTTACCAACCCCTGTAGGGCCGAGAAAAAGCAGGACACCATCAGGCCGCTCAAACTTTTCCTTGAGTGGCCCTTTATTTAATCGGAGGTGCTTTGCCAGGGAATTAATTGCCTCCCGCTGGCCAACTACCCGGTTGGCCAGTGAGCTCTCCAAAGAGCTCAATCGTTCAGTCGTATCCCTATAAACCATGTCTAATGGTACCCGGGCCGTTTGTGAAACGACCTGGATAACATCCTTGGCGCGAACACAGTCATCCGGACGGTTGAGCTCTACTTTAACACAGGATGTGTCCAGCCAGGAAATGGGTTTGTCCGGTAAGCGTAAGGCATGCATGTACCGGGGTGACAGTTCCAGTGCTGTCTCTAAAGCTTCATCTGAGATATCCACATTATAGTTGTTTTCTAACCGGGATCGGACCCCGAGAAGAATTTCCTTGGTATCCTCGATCGACGACTCTTTAAGGTCGATTACTCTGAACCGACGTGCTAATGCTTCGTCTTCCTGAATATACATCTTGTATTCTGCTGCAGTGGTAGCCCCGATAATCTGTACCTCGCCCCGGGCGAGGGTAGATTTAAAAATGTTCGCAGCATCAGCGTTTACCCCCAGAGCCGATCCTGCTCCGATAATAGTGTGTGCCTCATCAACAAAAAGAATAAGGTTCTTTGCTTCTTTTAATTCGTTGATAATCTTTTCTATCCTGTCTTCAAACATACCCCTGAACATAGTGCCCGCTACTATGGTATTCATCTGAAGATTTACAATCTGATAGTCTCTCAATCTCGCAGGAATTCCCCCCGAATCGAGTTCAAACTTCCTCGCCAGCCCTTCTACGAGAGCTGTTTTACCAACACCGGGTTCGCCTACAATCATAACCGAATTAGAGGTGTTCCGGTGGCAGAGAATCTCAATCATCTGTTTGATTTCTTCCTCTCTGCCGATAATAGGTGGTATCTTATTCAATCGTGCCAGCTTGTTTAAGTTGACACCAAAATATTTGAGGTGCGTAGGAAGCTCAAATTTCTTTTTATACTTCTCCTGTTCTTCTTCTAAAACCCTGGCCTTAATGACAACGGTTTGCAGCACTCTATTCGTGTCCACACCCAAATCACTGAAAATCTTTGCTGGAATACTCCCCTCTTCCTGAAAAAAGGCAATAAAAAGATCACTCGTCTCGATAAGCTTCCTTCCAACCTGCTGAGCCTCCTTCCATGCCAGGCGTAAAATATTCTTGGTCGCTGCGGTAACTTGCATCCCCACTCCCAGATATTCCATCGAAGAAGACAAATACTGATCCAGCTGTTTAATAACGATCTGCGGATCAAGATCGAGATCAAATAACACTTCCCGAAAAAAGGTTTCTTCCACTTGAGAAAAGGCAAGGAAGAGGTGTTCCACACCCAAGCGACCATGCTGACGTTTCTTGGACTCTTCTATGGCAATCGTTAATACTCGGCCAACCTTTTCAGAAAAATAGTCTTTATAGTTACCTAAATCAATCACGTAGATATCCTTTTCAGATTTCAATTTAACCGCTCTGTTATCCCGGACCTTTTCTTAATCGTGCTATCCGTTCAGCAATGGGAGGATGGGTACTGAAGAGCCCCATGAGAGACCTGCCCGCAAGAGGGTTC
Source organism: uncultured bacterium (assembly GCA_938024025.1). GTDB lineage: Bacteria > Desulfobacterota > WTBG01 > WTBG01 > WTBG01 > CALJBY01. Next base: position 3,431 of record CALJBY010000318.1, on the reverse strand, counting down.
ACTATAAAAAGATGTGCCGTGGCAGGATTGGCTGCGAGGGGCACCTTTTTTGAAGCATAATCAAGCTTTTCCAGTGCTGATGCCAGTCCGAGAGGAGTTCCCGCAATATGTGCACCTGTTGCGTCTGCTAAATATTCCCTTGATCGGGAAATCGCCAGCTGAATAATCATCGCCGCAACAGGAGCTAAAAAGATGAGAAAGAGGAATCCCACAATGCCACCATCGTCATCATCACTACTCCCTCCAAAACCTCCAAAAAGTGCAGCCCACCGCGCCATGCTGGCAATCATCATGATAACACCCGCCAGGGTTGCAGCAATTGCACTGATCAAAATATCCCTGTTTTTAATGTGTGCCAGTTCGTGAGCGAGCACACCTTCTAACTCAGACGGCTTGAGCAGCCTCACGATACCTTGTGTAACAGCTACCACCGCTTGGTGAGGACTTCTACCCGTCGCAAAGGCATTGGGTGCTTCTTTTGGAATCAGATATATCTTGGGCATGGGCAGAGAAGCAGACTGACAGAGCTTACTGACCATTCCATATAACTCGGGAGCATCACCGTAAGAAATCTCCTTAGCCTTGTACAACCTGAGAACAATCTTATCGGAAAACCAATAACTGCCAAGGTTCATACCGATGGCAAAAAGAAACGCAATCACCATTCCAGAACTGCCACCGAAATAGTTGCCGATTACTACAAGTAATCCGGTCAAACTTCCTAACAAGAGTGTCGTCTTTAACTGATTCCCCATTATTCACTCGTCCTCTGTCTTTAAAAGAATAACAAATCAGCTGCTATTTTTCAACCAGTTCTCAAATTTTTTCCATTGCACGCACTAGCACCTTTTAAATCGAGCACACAGTGTTAAAACTTGAGCGGCTTTTAATTTTAAATTTAAGGCAACCCGTTAAAAGCAGTTCACTGAAAACCTTACAACTTTTGTGTTTCCTTCCAGGTAAAATAGATGCGGTGAAAAACAGTGAGGTGAGTAAAGATGGCTAAGATCCATAACACTACAGGCATTACGTTAAGGGTTTGCTGCAACATACCTCCTACTGCCAGCAAAATGATCCGCTCTGCTCTTTCCATCATTCCAACATCGCAGTGAGGAATAAAAACCTCTGCCCGAGCCCTGGTGTAGGGAATCAAAATGGTCCCGATCGAAACAACTGCTGTTAATACAAGCAAATGCATGTTCTGCTGTTTTGCATAGTAGATAATCAGCCCGATCAAGAGTACCAGATCAGAATACCGGTCAATAACCGAATCAAGAAACCCGCCAAAACGGGTAACCTTACCAAAGGTACGGGCGACAGCACCATCGAGCATATCAAACATTCCGGCCGAAAGAATCAGCAGTCCTGCCAGCAGCCAGTTCCCGTATATAAATGCAGCCGCAGCTAAAATGTTAACAAAAAGCCCCAAGAGGGTAAAATAGGTTGGGTTGAGACTGTTGTTTCTGAAAACTACCTTGAGCAGCTTAGAGAGAGGAGAATCTAAGCGATGTCCCATTTTAGAACTTATCATCACGCTCCCCATCTCTAGTTGTTTTCAAGGTCCCCTCACTTTCAGGTTAAAAAACCACCCTCTCTGATGACAACGCGTCACCACAGAGGGCAAGGACAGAAGTGCAGCAAACAACAACCTACCTACCCGCATCCTCAAATTCAGCATCCACCACATCTTCATCTGGTCCACCGGGGGCAGCGCCAGTATCTGCTGGATCTCCCCCAGGAGGGGGTTGGGTTCCCTGCTGTTGATCCTGGGCCTGCTTATAGATCAACTCAGCAAGGTGATGGGATGCCTTGGTGAGAAGATCCATCTTCTCCTTAAGCTGAGCAACATCACCACTTTCCATGGCTGTTTGCGTATCCTTAATGGCATCCTCCACAGCTTTACAATCATCTTCTGACAGTTTATCTTTATTTTCCTTCACAACTTTCTCTGTTTGGTAAATCAAGCTATCTGCCTGATTCTTGACTTCAATCTCCTCCTTCTTTTTCTTATCCTCCTCGGCATGGAGGTCAGCATCTTTCACCATCGTGTCGATCTCTTCTTCACTTAGTCCACTGGAGGCAGTTATGGTAATTTTCTGCTCCTTGCCCGTACCCAAATCCTTTGCAGATACATTAACAATGCCATTGGCATCAATATCAAAGGTCACTTCTACCTGAGGAACACCCCGTGGAGCTGGAGGGATACCCACCAGCTGAAACCGACCGAGGGTCCTGTTGTCCCGGGCCATCTCCCGTTCACCCTGCAGGACATGAATTTCCACACTGGTTTGACCCTCTGCAGCAGTAGTAAAGATCTCACTCTTTCTCGTTGGAATTGTCGTATTTTTCTCAATCAGCCTGGTGCGCACTCCTCCCAGTGTTTCAATACCCAGGGTTAAAGGCGTTACATCCAGCAGTAATACATCTTTCACCTCACCGGCTAAAACGCCTGCTTGAACAGCGGCGCCTAATGCCACCACTTCATCAGGATTAACCCCCTTATGAGGCTCCTTCCCAAACAATTCTTTCATCAATGATTGTACCCGGGGAACGCGTGTTGATCCACCAACTAAAACTGCTTCATTGATCTCTGACTTTTGCAGCTTGGAATCTTTGAGAGCCACTTCACAGGGCTGATGAGATTTTTCTATGATATCATCTACCATTTGCTCAAATTTGGCCCGGGTCAGCTTGATATTAAGGTGTTTGGGACCAGCGGCATCCGCTGTTACAAAGGGCAGGTTAATCTCCGTTTCCACCGTGCTCGACAATTCAATTTTTGCCTTTTCAGCCGCCTCTTTTAATCTCTGCAGGGCCATCCTATCTTTACTGAGATCAATACCCTGATCTTTCTTAAATTCTGCAACCAGCCAGTCGATGATCCGCTGGTCCATGTTGTCCCCACCCAAATGGGTATCACCGTTAGTCGCCTTAACCTCAACAACATTGTCACCGACCTCCAGGATGGAGATGTCAAAGGTTCCTCCTCCGAAATCATACACAGCAATCCGCTCGTCTTTCTTCTTATCCAAACCATAGGCGAGGGCTGATGCAGTTGGTTCGTTGATAATCCTAAGAACATTCAAACCGGCAATTTTGCCGGCATCCTTAGTTGCCTGGCGCTGGCTGTCATTAAAATATGCAGGAACGGTTACCACGGCATCAGTTACTTCGGTCCCCAGGTAAGCCTCTGCAGATTTTTTCAATTTTTGCAGTATCTTGGCACAGATCTCAGGGGGGGAATACTCCTTACCCATTATCTCAACCCGGGCATCCCCATTTGAAGCCTTTACCACCTTATAGGGGACCATCTTCATTTCTTCGTTAACCTCATCATATTTTCTGCCCATAAATCTCTTTATTGAAAATATGGTATTTTCAGGATTGGTTACCGCCTGCCTCTTGGCCACCTGGCCTACGAGGATTTCCCC
>CALJBY010000317.1 GCA_938024025.1 uncultured bacterium | reverse complement strand
ACCAGCTACTGCAAGGGTTGGACATTGAAACAGCCGCACCCATCACCCATTTTGAGGGAAGGGATGCCCTTTCGTGGTTTGTAACCCTTGAAAAAGACGGGAACATGATTCGAGCATATGAGGATACTTATGCACGGTTTGTACCCCCGGATGCAGACTATCTCGCACGGTGGGCAAAGCAAGAAGGGGGTACCGTAACTGCACGGGGTAAGCTTATGGCAGGGGGCCTGGAGCTTGACCAGCTAACCTATGGAAATCTTATCGTTAGCACAAATGTTTTATCCTCTGCAGCGTGACCCGACTAAACGATAACTTCAGGATGAAGTTAACCACGTTAAAACTTAACCACCTTAGCTACAATCACAGTGTCCTGTGCATGATGCTTGAACTATAGCCCTCTCCCCACAACAGTCGACCATGAACCCTCACGTAACACCTTGATAACACTGATAGACAAATCCGGTAGCTGGGTGAGTAGTTTTTCTTCTTCACTCCTCAAAAGGCCGGAGAGGACATACCATCCTTTCCTCATAAAATGGGAACTCTTCATCAGCTCCTCTATTACATAATAGCGTATGTTGGCCAGGAGAAGCTGCGCGTCCCAGGCAAGATACTCCTCTGCCTCTCCCTCTTTTACCTGAACGATGTCAACGACCCCGTTTATATGACAATTTCTCTCTGCTGTCTCAACTGCCAGACTGCTGTAATCGACAGCCAGAACAGTTGCTGCTCCCAGTTTTGCTGCAGCAACCGCAAGGATTCCCGTTCCACAACCGAGATCTAAAACCCGCTGGGGGCGGTCCTCCTGGTAGACAAAGCAGAGTGCTTCCAGACATTGCTTGGTAGTAGCATGATTTCCCGAACCAAAGGCAAGCAGGGGATCAACTTTAATATGAATTGCATGATCTGCCTTTTCTAGCTCTGCCCAAATGGGACTTACCTGCAGGGGTCCTATCCTAAACGGTTTGAGCTCCTTACCGGATTCCCAGTCCTTGTAGTCAATGACTGTCTCTGAGCGAAATGAGAGAGCGGGATAGTTATTGAGGTAGGCTTCTACCTCATCCTTCTTTTCGGTAGAAAAAAAGAGGTAAGAAACATTCCCTTCGGACCAGTGCCCCAAGAGGTCTTCACGGAAAGTACTTCGAGGGTGAGGCACATCTCCCTCGATCTCATAGATGTATAAATCTTTATACGGTTTATTCATGCTCATCAATAAGGTTCCTTGCTGTGTTCAGATAGGAATTTCTGGCTGGATCACCACGCGGTCTATCTTTTTTTCTTTAAGTTCCTCTGATTGAGGAATCTTGGTGTTTCGATAAAAGATAGTATTGCCTTTCCGGATAAGGGAAGTATCCATGACCGGATTATCCAGCGTGAAGGTATATTTCTGGCATTCCTTTTTGCAGGGAAAGATTCCCACCATACCCTTCTTCTCCGGCACGTCACAGGAAGCCGACAGACAGAAGCGCGTCGTCGTAACATAGACAAAAGGTATATAGAGTGATAAATGAATAGATGAACTGATTCTGTCAGTCTTAATATCCTGGAGTGGGTAGTCCAGTTCCGCCCGTGTGATGCCCTGATGCACTAAAAAAGAACGGTACGCTTCAACGTCAAGATTAGTACTCTGTAAGTGTTTTAGAGCATCAGGAGGCAGCTTATCTATCACCTTCATCAACCGGGGCCCCCTTTTTATTTTGGTCATTAACCTGCCCAATACCGGTTGGAGCCCCTGGACACTATCCCTGATGATTCTGAATACCCCCCAATCATTAAAGATCACCTCGCTCCGGGGATTTCTGGCCGCGACGTGTTCGATGACGGACCTCCACTGCTCCAAACCCTCATTGGTAACATAGGGAGTAACCAGAGAAAAAGAGAGGGCATGCTCCTGAGCGAAATCCATGACCTGATCAACTTCCTGAGAAGAAGGAATCAGTCTCTGACAAAATTCATTACCAAAGTAAATTCTGTTCAGATGGGAATTATAGTATTTTAAATTTTGTGCCTTGGCAATAAAAAGCACTCGCTCCGTAGCCACTATAGCTCCTTCCCGCTCGAAAGCACGGGGTAGTCATTTTGCCGGCAGGTGCCGAGAAAGCCCCGCCTTGCCTGCCCCGTTAAATACGAAGTATATTTAACTGGGGTAGGCAGGGATGAATCGGCACAATTCAAAAATAATTAAATTTAATTCCCGGGATGCCCCGCGCTGCCTGCCTGGTTACAAGCGAAGCTTATGTAATCAAGGTGCACGGGGAGCATCACTCCTTGTTACGAAAAGAAAAAAGGAAGAGATGGTCTAAGACGGTTTTACGCTTGCGTAAGGTGTGCTATGGAATGAAGTCTTTCCAGTTCTTCATTACTTTTAAGGTAGCTTGTCCGGGGACCCATCATCATGGTGAAAAATGCCCTCTGGGCCGAGAGGGGAACCTCAAAGCCCCACTGTTTAAACAAGTGGTATTCAAAATCAGCCTGGGGTCCCATAATCATCTCCGTCCAGAGCTCTACGGGGCATCGCTGCGGCTGTGATGCAAGGACTTTGGTATAACACCTGAGGGCCTTATCCTGGAGGACCTCAAGGAGGGCCCTATCATGGGTCCCTTTCTTAGTATAGACAAAACCGTTAATCGTGCAGTTTTTGAAGAGTTGACCGGTTTTTATGGGGGTAGAGAGCTGGTCGTAATTAAGACCCAGTCCCTTTAATTCCTGACGCATGGCATCATCGAAAATCCTGATGTGCTCTTCACTCTGGACGGTTGGCATACCGGCAAAGTAGAGGGTTGACTGATGTTCTCCAACCTGCTGAAGTGCACCGTCGGTAGAAAGGGGCGGATAACCCTCTCTGGTTATCCAGAGGCTTTGCGGCAGTCGGACGAAATTATCTCCTTTGCGGGTTTCCTTTTCCAGGACTACAACCCGGGTGCCCTTTTCCTCTTCATAATACTCCGTGAGGTGATGACTGACTGTCGTTTCTCCATAGCGGTAATTATAGGTATACTCGCCGATTTCTTTTGTTTCAAAACCATAGGTCTTAAGTTCCATCTCCTGCCTCAAAAAATAGTGTGCAATAAAAAAGAGGAAAGGCGTGTGCACCCCTGTGCTCTCCTTCCCTCCGCTGAACAGTTCTCATTGCTTTTTATTGTTGCATTTTCCCTGCATACTCTTTGTAGCGTTTGAGAATCTCTTCAAAGGTGGGGTAGTGAATGGTAAGGCCCACGAGTTCGTTTTTGATCTCAAAGGTTAAATCTGTTCCCCTGGTGAAAAGAAATACGTCGCCGGCAGATCCTTCCATAACCTCCCCTTCACAGGTTACTTTTAAGGGGCCTCCTGAAATGATATAGAAAATTTCATCACACTCATAGTGCCACTTAAAGGTTACCGGGGGCCACTTTTCGAGGACCGAGCCAAATTGTTTGCATTGAGAGGAATCAAAGAGGACGGAAACCTCAGCCTCCTTGAGGGCTTTAACCCCCGGCAGTGCTTCATCATCAATATCAAAAAAATTTCCAATCTTTTCCCATTTAATATCTTCAGCTTTCCTGATTATGGCAGGCACCTGTTCCTCCTTTCACTTTGAGATAGCTATGCACCTATAAGGGGATAGCACGTTAAGCACAGCTCTACGAGGAGCTCATGGTTCATTGATAAAATATTATATATTTTTTGTCAATACAAATTGGCTTGTGCAGAGGCATAGAAGGTTCTACTTAGACCAGAGGTTGTACTTCACAATCCAATAGAAAGCGGCAACCCCATCTTTCCAGTTAATCTTTTTCCCTTCGCCATAATCCCTGCCGCTGTAAGAAATGTCAACTTCATAAATTCTACATTTGAGTTTTGCTAATTTAGTGGTTATCTCTGGTTCTACTCCAAATCTATTTGATTCGATAGACAACTCTTTGAGGAGCGAGGTTTTAAAGACCTTATAACAGGTCTCCATGTCTGTCAGATTGAGATTTGTAAACATGTTTGAAAAGAGTGTTAAGAGTTTATTGCCAACATAGTGCCAGAAGAGAAGCACTCGATGCGGTCCTCCGAGGAATCGGGATCCGTATACCGCATCTGCTTTTCCTTCAATAATAGGTCTTATTAATTTACTGTATTCCTGAGGGTCGTATTCTAAATCCGCATCCTGAATGATGACGATGTCACCTTTGACCTCTTTACACGCTGTTCTTAAGGCAGCACCTTTACCCTGGTTTGACTCGTGAAAAAGAACTGTTATTCCTTCCCCTTCCTTGAGTTCGTTGAGTGCCTCTCTGGTGCCATCTGTAGAAGCATCGTCTACGATAATAATTTCTTTTGCCAGGTCGACCGATTGAACTCTTTTAACTATCTCTTTGATAGTTGTAACCTCGTTATAAACCGGTATAATTACTGAAATCATAGAGTATCCCTCACGTATCATACGTAGTGTTAATCTGCTCACCACTCTTAAAGAGTAATGAGAGCGGCACCTTGATAAAGGGGAGACAAGCTAATCCCAACACAATCACGACTGAAAACTGGATGAAATGGAGAACGATGGCAAAGGTTAAAGCATCCGTTTTAGGAATGCCAAAGAGCGTGAGTCCCACGACACAGGAGAAATGATAGTTCCCAATAAACCCGGGCGCAGTGGGAAGCGCGACACCGAGAGCAGTAATGATTAAAACAGCATAGGCTGCTGCTAAGGGGAGTTCGCTCATTGACGCAAACGATGAAAAGAGAATAGAGGTAATTAATCCTATTAAACCCCAGATGCAGAGAGAAAGGAAAGAGAGATAGACAGTTTTTTTCCAGTCAGGAAGAATCTGCAATCCGTCAAGAAAAGAATGAAATAGTTTCATCAGCCGGGAAGAGAAGGCAGGGGGTAATTTCCTTACAATACGGTCAAAGCCCTTTGCGGAGATCTCCCGTTTTACAGCTAGAAAAATGAGGAGAAAGAGGAAAGGAATGATGATCAGGAGGATTGCATAGGCAGTTCTAAACACCCACTCAGGAAGGTCTACCGTCATGAGCACAAACAGCAGTAGTATCATCAGTGTGAGCATATCAAAGATTCTCTCAACCACTATGGTTGCGAGTGAGGAGCCCAACTTGATCGTACTCTTCCGGGAGATGAGGTAGGGGCGCACAAATTCTCCCATCCTCACCGGGAGAAGAGTGATGGCCATAAAACCCACCGAGGTAATAGAAAAAAGGGTCCCCTGGCTTATCTTTTCCAGTGGTTCTACAATTACTCCCCAGCGATAGGATCTGACTATCTGAACTATAATGGACAGGAACACAACCGGAATGAGGTAGAGGTAATTGGCGGCTTTAAAAGAGGCTTTGACTCCTTCAAAATCCGTACCCCTCAAGGCAAGCCAGATAAACAGTGCGCCCACCGCCAATCCCAGGAGAAGATTAATCTTAGTTTTCATGGGAATAATCCACCGCTAAAGAGTTCCTTGTGAGGCATTGCGTACAAACCACTCTGTTGTTTTTTTAAGACCTTGACTGATAGTGACCGGGGGAGCGTACCTAATCACCTCTTTTGCCCTGTTAATATCAGCAAGACTGTGTTTTACATCACCGGCTCGAGCAGGAGCATAGAGCGGCTGTATGCTTTTACCCATGAGTGCACAGAGTTTCGAATAAAGTGCATTAAGGGTTGTTCGTTCACCGCAGGCGACATTGAGAAACTCACCCGAGGTTGCCGGCAGCGCATGGCATGCATTAAGGTTAGCCTGGACGACGTTGTCAACATGCGTAAAGTCTCTCGATTGTTCTCCATCACCATAGATGGTGGGAGTCTGGTCATTTATTAGTGCTGTTATGAATTTTGGAATTACTGCTGCATAGTGTGAGTTGGCATCCTGCCGCTGTCCGAATACATTAAAGTATCTCAGGGCGACTGTTTCCAGGTGATAGATAGCAAAAAAAACCCGGCAGTAGTATTCCCCTGTCAGTTTGGAAATGGCATAGGGAGATTGTGGGTTGGGAATCTGTGATTCTACTTTGGCGGGTACTGCTGTCCCGTGCAATCCAGTAGAGACGGCATCTCCATAAACAGAGGATGATGAGGCATACATGAACCGCTTGACCTTTGCATCGCGTGCAGCAACAAGCATGTTCAGTGTGCCATTACTATTAACGTCATTGGACGTAAGCGGATCATCCACAGAACGGGGCACTGAACCGAGTGCGGCCTGGTGAAGAACAAAATCAACCTGCTCACAGGCTTGCTGGCAGGTAGAGAAGTTTCGAATATCCCCCGTGAGCAAGGTAAACCTGTCTGCGGGAATAGCCAGTTCATCAATAAAGCGCAGGTTTTCTTCTTTGCCGGTAGAAAAATTGTCGAGAACTCTTACCGTTTCCCCTTGTTTTACCAATGTTTCTACAAGGTGAGAACCAATAAAACCAGCACCACCCGTAATAAGATAAACAGCCATGAATACTCCTCATCTCAAGGTATTGTTCTATAAACTGTACTCACTGTGTGAAGTTTAGTGAATCGCGCATATACTGTCAAACGTTTTCTGGTAAACTTTTATATGGTGGGGCGTACCCGGATTACTCCTCTGCGGGGATCAACCTGCTCCAGTTTTACTGTGATGGTAGTCCCGGGGGAAAGGGAATCTGCCGGGG
>CALJBY010000316.1 GCA_938024025.1 uncultured bacterium | reverse complement strand
CCGCACCCCGTACACCGCTCCCTGTCCACCTGTGGGGCTTCCCTGCCCGACCTGGACAGGGCCCCGAAGGGACAGGTCCCAACACAGTCGCCAAAACCTAAGCAGCTGTAAGTGCAGAGCGTATCACCACCACTGTAAAGTGAAGCGGCACGACATGAGGGGATGCCGCCATATTCAAAGGCCTTTGCAGCAGTCTTTCCCCCATAGCAGTGTATGGCCGCAACCTTCTTCTCGGCCGTGGTGGCCTCTATGCCCAGAATCGAGCTTATTTTTCCCACTCCTTCTGCTGCACACAGGACGCAACGGTTAGGTTCCGCACCACCCTCTACAATGTTTTCGGCATAGGTGTGGCAGGAGGGAAAGCCGCAACCGGCACAGTTTGCCCCCGGAAGGATATCTTCTATTTCCTCGATCCGGGGGTCTGTTTTAACAAAAAAGATCCGGGATGCGATGGCCAGCACTACTGCAGACACGAGACCGATACCCCCAAGAATGACCAAGGATATAATAATGATATTAATATTCATAGCAGTCCTTATCAGTGACTAAAAAATCCCTGAAAACCAAAGAATGACAGTGCCATTAAACAAGCGATGATAAACGAAAGGGGAAATCCCTGCATGCTCTGGGGAACTTTGCCCAAAGACATGCGTTCCCTGATGCCGGCCATAAGGAGGATGGCAAGGGTAAATCCCAGACCGGCCCCGGCCCCGTGAATGATGGTTTCCAGCAGGTTGTAATCTTCGCGGATGTTAAGAATACAGACACCAAGAACCGCGCAGTTGGTGGTAATTAAGGGGAGATAAATGCCCAGTGCCTTTTGGAGCACGGGGCTCACCTTTTGAATTACCATCTCCACGAATTGCACCAGTGCGGCGATAACCAGAATAAAAACGATTGTCTGCAGGAACTCTACCTTGTATGGAACAAGCAAATAGTACTGAATTAACCAGGTGCACAGAGAGGCGAGGGTCATTACAAAGATAACGGCAACACCCATGCTGAGTGATGACTTGATTTCTCGTGATACTCCCAGAAAGGGGCAGAGGCCCAGAAATCGAACCAGGATAAAATTATTAACCAGCACTACACTGAGAACGATTACAATGAGTTTCTCCATCAGGTAGATCTCCTCTTAGACAGGTAGTTAAAGAAACCCAACAGAGCTCCGATGGTAAGAAAAGCCCCCGGCGGCAGAATCATAATCACAGCCGGGCTAAAGGCTTCGGGCATCACCTGTATTCCGAAAAAAGTGCCATTCCCTAAGACCTCTCTTATGGATGATATAATAGTAAGGGCTACGGTAAAGCCGGCACCCATGCCGAGGGCATCTGCTATTGACATCCACACCGTTGACTTGGAGGCGAAGGCCTCTGCCCTTCCCAGTATAATACAGTTTACAACGATGAGGGGAATGAATATCCCCAGGCGTTCATGGAGGGCCGGGGTATAGGCGGCCATGAAGAGGTCAACAATGGTAACGAAGGTTGAAATAACGACTATAAATGCAGGAATTCTGATCTTGTCAGGGATACCCTTTCTGATAAGGGAAATGATTACATTTGAGCCAAGCAGTACGAAGGTTGCAGCCAAACCCATGCCCACACCATTGCTTACCTGGGTGCTGACGGCTAAGGTCGGGCAAATCCCGAGCACAATTCTGAAAACAGGATTCTCGCGCCAGACTCCCTTTATCAGTTCATTGTAAAAACCCATACTCCTCCTTCAGCCTAGCCTGCCGTAAGGATCTCATCGTGGTGGTCAGAGAAGAGGATAAGACCTTCGCTGATGGCCTTGACCACCCCCTGGGGGGAGATCGTTGCCCCGCTTATCTGATCGATATCTCCACCGTCCTTTTTCAGCGTCCAGGTGGTGTTCTGTGCATTTTTCGCAGTAAACTGCTGTAAAAATTTTTTCTCGGTTATCTTTGCCCCGAGGCCGGGTGTTTCCGTGTGTTTTAAAATCTGAATGCCCGTGATGGTGCCATCGGGGGTGAGGCCCAGCATCAAATCTATGGGGCCTCCGTAGCCTATGGCGGTGACGACAAAGACGACCCCGGTGGGGTCAGTGCCCTTTTTGGTAAGGTAAAACCGTGTGAGAACTGCGTCGCCCTCAGCGTTCTTCTCCAGGGAGATGTCTACAAAATCTTGATCCGGCTCATTGTCGTAGTTTGGCTGAACTGCCTTTATCGCCTTCAGCTTTTTAAGGCGCTGCTGGTAGGCGATAGGATCCTTGGTGATGTTATAAACAAGAGCAAGGGCAGTCGCCGCCAGCGAACAGATGATAGTGAGGACAACGGTTAAGTTGAATAGTTCTCGCATACTCAAAATTCCTGGTTCTGATGTGTGGGCCAGCCACGGGAAGTATGTTGAACTCCTCCCTGATCAACGACCAGGGCTTCCGTGTCCGGCAGGTTGTTTACCAGAAGGAGACCTTCATGCGTGCCCAAAACAAACAGCGCCGTAGACAGGGCATCGCTGGCCATGGCACTGGGGGCAATGACGCTAATGCTCTGGACAGACTCTATGGGCTGACCTGACCGCGGATCAATAATATGGCAGATGCGACGCTCTTTGAACCGATAAAATCGTTCATAATCTCCGGAAGTAGAAATGGCCTGGTCTTCAATGGCGACCGAGCCCATAAGCTTGCCCTCCTGGCGGGGATGTCGTATACCTACCTGCCAGTACTTCCCGCCCGACTTTTTTCCCACTGCCAGAATGGTCCCACCAGCAGCAATGAGCGCGCGCTGTACACCGTTTTTTTTTAACACACGTGCTGCCCTATCTACTGCGTAACCCTTGGTAAATGAACCGGCATCAATCCACATCCCACGCTTTAAAAGCATGGCGGTACCGTTAATGGCATCAAGACGCAAAGCTCTATAATCAACTATCTGCCTTATTTTGTCAAGCTCGTTTGAAGAATGCGGGGCAGCTTCACGTGCTGGTTCCTCTTGAGTAAATCCCCAGAATGCGAGCAGGGGACCAACGGTAATATCAAGGGCACCGTCCGTAAGACTCCCATAGAACTGGACTGCCATGAGAGCTTCCAGGGTCTCGGGACTGATAACCACTTCTTTGAGACCGGCGGCAGCATTGATGAGAGAAACTTCACTTTTTGGATCATAATTGTTAAGGAAGAGGTTTATCCGCTCTATTTCATTAAATGCCGCCTTAACTGCGTCCTCAACGTTATCACCGTATGCCTTAATTTCAACGAGGGTGTGAAGCATCATGCGTGTTTCACTATAGGGCTCTGGCGGTGATGCCCCCATGAGCTGAAGGGGTACCATGAGACAGAGAGCAAAAGAAAGAAACGCCAAGACCCGAAAGCTAATGAAACACTCGGTGTTTACATCCCGTCTGAATAGTGTTCGGCACTTCATGGCGATGGCTACCTACCGATAGAAAATAAGCGTTGCCTAAAGACCCTCGATGCAAAATTGTCGGATTACATACACTGTTTTTTATAAATAGTCAATGTTAAAAAGTACAGGAGGGGAGATTCCACTGTTTGTCATTTTTCCTTGACAATCGTACCGTATCATACTAATTGTGAAAAACTCTATGTGCCTATCAGGTGGCACGGTGGGGTTAGCTTTAGCCTCGGAAGGGCAGCTGTTTACAGGAACACTTAATAGTGATGATCCTGTAAAATGTCAAAGGTCAGACGACAAAGTAAAAAGTTTCAGATGCAAGGCGTGCACATACGAAGGAATGAGACGTACATACTGGTACGCCGGCTTGGCCGAGCTCCCTGGCCGACACGAGTGACAGCTCGGGCAGGCAGCCAGGCAATGACTGAGGATGCAGCACAACACAGCAGATAGACTTTTTACGAAGTCGTCATATACATCGAGTGAGGTGGTTGATAATGGAAGAAGATACTAGAGCGCTGCTTAAGAAACGATTAACGGACGAGCACTTTCAAAAACTTATCAGCATAGAAAACCCTCAACTCCACCAGTTTGTTTCCCACTATATACAACTCTTGAATCCCGATCACATCTTTGTTTGTACCGATGCCGCAGAAGAT
>CALJBY010000315.1 GCA_938024025.1 uncultured bacterium | reverse complement strand
TCCCTCCCCATCCAGAAGTGCTCCGTAGATATTGCTCAACTGCTGCCAGTCACTTACATGTCGAAAATCCTCCCAGTTTACCAGGTAGGTATCATCGCGGGGGTTGTAGCAGGCATAGGGATTTATCTGATTCCCCTCTGCATTAGAAATTGCAAAATCTTCCTTAATGATGGCACCACCCTCATTTACAATGACCCCGAAGATATCCGCATCGCCATTTCTATTGTCGTTATAAACGATGAGATACTCTTTCTTTTTCGAATTAAAGACGATATTGACATGGTTTGCCTTGGTAAGTTCCTCGGATAGGGGAACAGGACCATGTACGGGGCTGCCATCACTTTCGATGATTGTTATGAAGGGATCCCATTCTGTGAGTTCCTGCCCCATGGCAAAAGCCACCATGTACCCATTCGTAGAAGGGTTATGGGCTGCGTTGGGAAGTATTCTTCTCTCCAGGCCAAAGGATTCAACGATGGAGAAGGGTTCTTCTGCCAGGAGTTGGCCGTCGGGTGAAATCCTCTGCGCATGCATGCTGTACATCCTTTCCCCGCCTTCTTCCCGTACACCCGTTGTATGCCACAGCACTAAAAATTCGTTGTCAATAGGATTGTAGGTAACGCTTGGCATCCACTCATGGAGAGAAGTTGCAGCAATCTCAATATCCACTGTCAGATCACCCATTTCAGAGAAAGAGTTCATTGGAGAAAGGATGAAGAAGCATAGGCTGCAAAAAATCAAAAAAGTTGTTTGAGGGCCGTTTTTTATTTTCATGTGTCTTTCCTCCTGGTTTTTTTTCAACAAACCTTTTTTCCCCCAGTTCAATCGTACAAAACCCCACCTTCTTGTGTTTCTGTTCAACAAGAATGCGGGGTCTTCTTCCTCTTATCAATAATATACCTTTCTTCTGGTTTGTTGGTATATATGGTTATCCAGAATGCTTCAATGAAATCTGGTTTGTACTTACACTTCCCATTGATAAGCGTTTGCCTTGGGCTGGGGAAACTATAGTAAAGATGTTCTGGTATGTCAAGGGTAGATATGATTCCCGGTGCTCTTCGGGCAGGTGTTTTATTTTTTTTTCTGTACTGCCATCCGGGCAGCGAGTTTAAGGGCATTCAATAAACTTGCAGGATTTGCCTTCCCGGTTCCGGCAATGTCGTAGGCTGTGCCGTGGTCTACTGAGGTGCGGAGGAGGGGAAGCCCCAGGGTTATGTTAACACCATCTTCGAAGTGGAGAAGCTTGAGGGGAATTAAGCCCTGGTCGTGGTACATGGAGACAACAGCTCCATAGCTCCCCTGGGCGGCATGGTAGAAGAGGGTGTCGGGGGGCAGGGGGCCTTCAACGTTGATGCCTGACTGCCGGGCACGCTCTACGGCGGGAAGGATGATAGTTTTTTCTTCGCTGCCAAAGAGTCCCTCTTCGCCGGCATGTGGATTGAGTCCAGCAACGGCAATTCTGGGGTGTGCTTCTCCGAAAAAATCCCGTAAGGCATCGTTGGTGACCCTGATGGTTTTTACGATTTTCTCGGTGGTGAGCAGGTGGAATACATCATGCAAGCTGCAGTGGATGGTTACCAGGACGACCCGCAGTCTTTTCCCGGCGAGCATCATCACATAATCCTTGCTTCCCGTTAGCTCTCCCAGAAGCTCTGTATGGCCGGGATAGGTGTAGCCTGCATCAGAAAGGGCCTTTTTGCTGATTGGTGCGGTGGTGATGGCGTCAATGGTACCATCTAAAGCGAGCCTCGCCGCTTCTTTGATATAGGTAACCATCCCCTCGCCACAGGCTTTGGTAGGGTTTCCATAACCTGCCTTATCGAGCGGTAGAGCTGAAAGGGACAGAAGGTTCAGTACACCGGATTGCACGTTCCCGGGAGCAATGGTTTCCATTTCGTTTACAGCAAGGGGTATGTTGAGCAGCTTCAGTGCGCGTTCCAGAATGTTCCTGTCCCCGAGTACAACGGGGCAGCAAAAACGAAAAGTGCTCTCATGGGAAAGCACTTTTACAATAATTTCAGGACCGACACCGGTGGGATCACCCATGGTGATACCGATGATAGGCAGTTTTGTTTTTGCCATGAGAGATTTATACCTCGTTTGTGTTAGAGCTTCATGACGCTAAGTGATATCACGAGACATGAGAATTTCTGACAAGTACTTAATAAGTGAATTATTCAGGAACGTCCCCTACATCTCAAGGCTTATAGACGTCGTCTTCCTCGAACACCTTTTTACCCGTTACAATAAGTTCTTCGCCTTCAATCTTGCGGTAAAAACAGCCCCGGTATCCTGTATGACAGGCTGCTACCTTTTGATCAACCTTAAAGAGGAGGGTATCCATATCACAATCTATAAACACCTCTTTCACCTCTTGCGTGTGTCCTGAGCTTTCGCCTTTTATCCAGAATTTTTGCCGTGAGCGGCTCCAGAAGCAGGTCTTGCCCACAGAGAGGGTCTTTTCCAGTGACTCTCTGTTCATATAGGCAACCATAAGTATGTCCCCGTTTTTATAATCCTGAATAACCGCTGGTATCAAACCGTTGTCATCGAACTTAACTTTATCCAATACACTCATAGTAGCTCCCTGTTGTGATGCTTCCCGCGCACCCTAGTTAAATAAGCTTCGCATTTAACCGGGCAGGCAGCGCGGTACCTGCCGGTAATAATGTCTTATAATCGTACTGCGATCCCTTTCTTCTTCAAGTATTCTTTAGTCTCCCGAATGGTAAATTCTTTGTAGTGAAAGACAGATGCGGCCAGAGCGGCATCTGCTTCTCCACGGGAAAATGCTTCATAAAAGTGTTCAAAGGTGCCTGCACCACCTGATGCAATTACCGGTATGGTTACCGCCCGGGAAATTGCCCTGGTAAGTTCCAGGTCATAGCCATCTTTTGTGCCATCTCCATCCATGCTGGTGAGGAGGATTTCTCCCGCTCCGTAGGATTCCGCGCGTTGAGCCCACTCAACTGCGTCAATGCCCGTGGCCTTTCTCCCCCCGTAGGTGAATACTTCCCAGGCCAACGATGCTGAGCCGTCCGGGGAAGGTGCACTTACCTGAAGCTGCTTGGCATCAATTGCAACAACAATACACTGAGTGCCAAACCGCTTTGCAGCCTTCTCCAGAAAATGTCCATTTTCCACTGCTGCAGTATTGATAGAAACCTTATCGGCGCCGGCATTGAGCAAATTCCTGATATCATCGAGGTTTGTAATTCCACCCCCTACCGTAAGGGGCATAAAAACCTCGGATGCCGTGCGTTCTACTACATCGAGTATAATCCTGCGCGCTTCATGGGAAGCCGTGATATCCAGGTAGACAAGCTCATCTGCCCCTTCCTGATCATAGACCTTTGCATTCTCAACGGGATCGCCTGCATCCCGCAGTTGAACAAAGTTGACCCCCTTCACCACGCGACCATCTTTTACATCCAGGCAGGGTATAATTCGTTTGGTTAACATGAAATCCTAGTGCTGACTGTTTTTGTTCACAAGTGCGAGGGCTTCTTTTACATCAATGGTTTTTTCATAGAGGGCCCTTCCTATGATAATCCCCTCCACCCCGCTAGCTTCAATGGTGAGCAGTTCCCTGATATGATCAAGGGTCGTTACGCCACCTGAGGCAATAAGCGGGATCCGGGTTGCTTCTGCCAGTTCCCTGGTGCTCGTTATGTTGGGTCCACCCATCATCCCATCACGCTGAATGTCGGTAAAGACGATGGCTGCGACCCCTTTTTCTTCCAAGGCTTTTACCAGGTCAACTGCCTTCCGGGCAGTAGTTTCCGTCCACCCTTCAACAGCCACCAGGCCGTCTCTGGCATCAATCCCCACAACAATCTGGTTCGGGAACTGTTTGCATGCCTCTTCAAGGAGTGCGGGCTGTTTGTGTGCGACTGTTCCCAGTACTACCCGTTTAAGGCCCAAAGAGAGGTAGTGCTCGATGGTAGTAAGGTTTCTTATGCCGCCACCGAGCTGAAGGGGAATGGAAACTGCATTAAATATCTGCTTGATTGCATCCTCATTATGTGGCCTTCCACCAACGGCCCCGTCAAGGTCTACAATGTGGAGCAGAGGCGCGCCGAGGGACTCCCACTGTCTGGCAACGTCTGCGGGATGGTCAGAAAAGCGGGTCTCCCTGTCCATTTCACCCTGCTGTAGACGTACACAGTTACCACCCTTTAAATCAATAGCCGGAATAATTTGCACGTTTTATCTTCCTCACGTAAGTGTCCCAAAGTTTTTTAAGACTTGTAAACCAACCTGCTGGCTCTTTTCCGGATGGAACTGGCAGGCAAAGATGTTGTCCTTCTGGATGCTGGAGGTAAAATCTACTCCATAACTGGTTGTGCTTGCAGTAACTGCAGTATCATCAGGCACCACATAGTATGAGTGTACAAAGTAGAAAAAGGACCCATCCTCTATTGTATTGAAGATGGGAATGTTTTTCTTCAGGGAGAGTGCGTTCCACCCCATGTGAGGGATCTTCAACCTGCTACCCGGGGAGCTATCATGCTGTGAAAAGTGCACAACCCTGCCCTTGATCAGGTCCAGGCCGGGGGTCTTTCCAAACTCATCACTTTCGGTAAAGAGGATTTGTAATCCCAGGCAAATCCCCAAAAAGGGTTTTCCACTCTTCACCGATTGCAGGATCGGCTCAATTAAGTTGAGCTTTTCAAGATTATGGATGCAATCTTTAAACGCACCAACGCCTGGCAGCACAACCGCGCTGGCATCTGCAATCTGCTGAGGATTGCTGGTCACCGTCGCGGTGTAACCAACCTTTTCCAGGGCCTTGTGAACGCTCCGCAAATTCCCCATTCCGTAATCAACAACCGCAATCACACAGTGCTCCCGCTATAATTTTCCTTTAGTAGACATTACCCCGGCTATTCTTGTGTCGACAGTAGTTGCCATGTCGAGGGCCCGGGCAAAGGCCTTAAAGACCGCCTCGATAATGTGGTGCATGTTCTCCCCGTAGGGAACCTTAATGTGCAGGGCTATGCCGCTGTTGTGAGCAAAGGCGTTGAAGAATTCCTTAACCAGTTCCACATCAAATGTCCCCACTTTGCCTTGAATCCGGGGGATGTCAAATACCAGATTTGGCCGGTTGCAGATGTCCAGAACGACTGAAGCCAGTGATTCATCCATTGGTACGGATGCCTCCCCGTAACGCTTGATGCCTTTACAGTCACCCAGTGCTTTTTTGAGGCATTCTCCCAG
>CALJBY010000314.1 GCA_938024025.1 uncultured bacterium | reverse complement strand
CCAGAGAATCTTCCCCCCCGATCGTTACCTGGGTCAGTCGATTAACGAACAAGGGCGCTTCATATCTGCAAAAGCATTTGTTACGTTCTTCATAATCTCTCAAGAAACTGCTTGCGGTAAAAGAAGGATACGCACAGACCTCAAACGTATCCGACTCAAGAAAAAATATAAGGCCACTCCATGTCCAAAGAAATTGAAGTTCCTCAATCCTGCAGCCTTATTAAAGATGGTAAGCTAACCCTTGTAATTAAAAACGCATTTAAAGAAACGCTGCTCAGGCAGGGTATCTCTCAACCGCACACACTCATCGCTGCACATCATACAACAGATAAACAGTACAAGGGACGTGGATTGCTGCCTGCCATTCTGATTCAGGAAAGCAACGGTAAACGAATGGTGGCTAAACAGTGCATGCGTGGTGGACTGCTACGGTTTATCAACAAAGATATTTTCTGGGGTGGGAAACGCCCTTTCAGAGAAATGATCGCCAATGCACACATCCTTACAAAGGGCATTAAGACAACTGAAATGCTTGCGGCTGCTCACTATAAGGTTTTAGGGCCCCTTTACCGCACCTACCTCTTTTCCCTGGAAATTCCTGAATGCATTGATTTAATAACCTTTTTTGACAGGCTGCCCCAGAAACCACCCCAACAACGATTTAAAGAAAAAGCGTTTCTCTTTGAAGCCGTGGCACGGGCGTTTGTTACTATGCACCGGGGAGGCATATACCACCGTGATTTACACCTTAAAAATATTCTCATCCAAAAAGTTCACGGGGAAGACACTCCCGAAATCTTCATCATCGACTTCGACAAAGCAATGTGTAAAGATATCCTTACTCCCAAAGAAAAGCTCAAAAACCTGCTCAGGTTTAACCGTTCCATTGAGAAGTATAAGTTAGGGGGGGGTAGAATAACCAGGGGAGACCAATGTAGATTATTCAAAGAATACTTTAAGTATAATAGCGATGTATATGATTTATTTCATAAAAATATAAAGCTCTATAGCTTCCTCCTCAGGCTGAGGAGGGCAAAGTGGATGATGGGTAGCTTCACGGCACAGAGAATCAAAAACCCAGCTAGCTAACGGGCGACGCCTCATCAATCAACATAACGGGAATATCATCTTTTATATCGTATGCAAGCTTGCAGTGGTGACAAATGAGCTTCTGTTCTTGCTCACGATATTCCAAATCCCCTGTGCAATCCGGTTCCCTCACACATTTGGGGCAGGCGAGAATATCCAACAGTTCCTTGCTCAGTGCCATAGTATCTTCCTCCGTAAGTTTTTTCGGTTTTTGGTAAAAATCATTCCAGCCTGCAGGCCCGCTCGTTTTGAGGAGTAGCCTCTATGAGAAGGTTTCCCGTAACCACTCCCACTGCTCCTTGAGCCCTGTGCTCAAATCAACCTGCGGCCTGTAAGCCAGCTCACTCATGGCCTTGCTGGTGTCAGCCAGTGTGTGCATCACATCTCCTCTCTGAACATCTCGGTAGACTATCTTCGCACCTTTCCCCGCCACCTGCTGAACGGTTTCCAGCACATCATTGAGCACAACCCGGGAACCGCCGCCAAGATTAAAGACACCTCCCACCAGAGCGCTCTGCATCGCCAACAGGTTACCATTAACGATGTCAGATACAAAGGTAAAATCTCTTGTCTGTTTTCCATCACCATAGATTTCAATGGGTTCACCATCTAAGAGGGCCCTCATAAATCTATGAAATGCCATATCCGGCCTCTGGCGGGGTCCATACACGGTAAAGTAGCGAAGCGAGCTGGTTGGAATCTGATAATTTTTCCAATAGGAATAGCAGAGCTGTTCAGCAGCAAGCTTGGTGACTCCATAGGGAGAAACTGGCTTCAGTATACTTTCTTCTCTTAGGGGAAGCTCTTGAGCGTCACCATACACCGAGGAAGAAGAGGCATAAATAAATTTCCTGATGTTCAATCCCTTGCAGGCCTCAAGCAACCTCTGGGTAGCCAGTACATTAAGGGACGTATAGATCTCAAATTCTGCTCCCCAACTCGAGCGCACGCCGGCCTGGGCAGCCTGGTGGAATATGTAATCACAATCCTTGAGCAGTTCAGGTAATCTCGCGGTGAGAAGATTTTCCTCTACGAAGGAAAAATCCGGTTCCTTTAACAGCCTCTTTACGTTAGCTTTCTTAAGAGACTTTGCGTAGTAATCCGTAAAACAGTCAACGCCCACCACATGATGGTTTTCCTGCAGTAATCGTTCTGCGAGATGTGAACCAATAAATCCTGCCACTCCGGTAACCAGCGATCGCATACCTGTATCTCCTTTCACTCAGCCATGCAGTATATAGGATGGCTGCTTTTTCTCGTTCATGTATCTCTTGAATCTCACGTCATAGGGTATGAGCACGTGTGTGGTTAGGTCCCATCTGTTCATCTACTGCAGCGAGTACAGCAGCTACCGAAATCTCCTGCATACAGGTTTTTTCCCTGTCACACTTTCTCTTGAAGCAGGGGCTACAGGGAAGGTGCGTGCTCACAATAAGTGCATTATCCGTGTACGGCCCTGTTCTCCAGGGGGCCGTGGGACCAAAGAGAGCCACGACAGGTGTCCCCATTGCAGCTGCAATATGCATAGGACCCGAATCTGTTGTAATCATAAGCTTCGCGTGCTTCAGAAGGTAGGCAAGCTCTTTGAGGGTGGTCTTCCCCGAAGCATTAACAGCCGTATGCCGCATGAGGGTTACAATCTCTTCACTAGCGGGAGTGTCATCTTTCCCACCGGTAAAAATGATGTGTGCACCGTACCCTTCAATCAGCCGGTCAGACAATTCTGCTATCTTCCGGGGAGCCCACCGTTTAGTGTCCCAGCGGGCCTGCGCATGTACAATCACCAGTCGTTTATCGAGAGAGAGTTGTTGATCACGCAAAAAGCAGGTAACGTTCTTCTTCTCCTCTTCGGTAATTACAATGGTACAACCGTCGTGACCATGATGCCCGTAGTGAAGCGGTTGCTTCATCACGGTTGTGTTTTCATTCTGCCATACACAGTGCGGCGTTTGTGAAGAAGAGGCACCGTCACCGGGAGCACCGGACAGAGAAGCCCCCAGAGCTTTTACCAGGTTACTGTTTCTCTCTACCGCATGGTTGTCCATGGAATCGGGAGGGATCCTTTCATTAAGAAAGCAGTAGCTCAGCTCCCGCGTTTTATCATAGCCTGCTTTCCTTCTTCCCCTGCTCAGCAGGACGAGCACCCCGCTTTTCAGTAACCCCTGAAAGTCTATGATCAGATCATAGTTCGTCGACCTCAATTCCTTTATAAAGCTCACCACATCCTGTGCGGTAGCATACCAGAGAGAAACGTGCTTGAGGTTTTTGAGCCACCGTTTCCGTTTTAAAACGATCACCCTCTTAAGATAGGGGTGATGGGTGAGCAACGCACCTGCTTCCTCTTCAACCAGCCATGATATGTTTGCTTCTGGAAAATGCTGGTGCAGAGCAGTAAGGGATGGCAGCGTGTGCACCACATCACCGATTGCACTCAATTTTATGATGAGGATCTCCCGGCTTCCCACTCGTTTTTTCCTTTATAATCCACTGTACCGCATCCCGCAAATCTGCCGCGACGTATGCAGGTTGTGCCAAAGCCGCACTGTTGATCTTCCTGAGCTCATCCTTGCCATAACCGGTTAATACGAGAATCCCCTGTGCACCTGCACGGTGCGCACATTCTATGTCGGTACGCTTATCACCAACCAGATAGGAGGAAGAGACATCAATAGAATGTTCTTGTGCGGCCCTAGTGAGTAGGCCGGCAGCAGGTTTCCGGCAATCACACTCCATGCGATAGGCTTCTACCGTGCCTTCCGGATGGTGTGGACAGTAGTAGATACCGTCAAGGAACGCACCCTGGTCTGATAAGAGCTGTTCCATTTTCCGGTGAATGTGGCCGAGCATCTCCTCGGAGAAATATCCCCGTGCAATGCCAGACTGATTGGTAATGGCAATAATCTTTAACCCACTCTGATTAACCAGCTTTACAGCCTCTGCAGAGTTAGGGATAAGCCGCAAGTGGTCCCTATCCCCAAGATAGCCAACTTCTTCACTTATCACCCCGTCTCTATCAACAAAAACAGCTCTCTCCATACCTTAGCTCTTTCTTGTCCGGCCAAATACTCGCTCAAAGATTTGGTCTATGTACTGCAAGTAATGCTTAAGGCTGCAGCACTGTTCGATCTCCCGTGCGCTCAGGTGTTTTTTCACCGTGCCATCTTTTTTAATGATATCCTTAAAGTCTTTATTCGTATCCCACGCCTTCAGCGCAGTTTTCTGCACCACACGATAGGCATCTTCCCTGCTCATACCTTTTTTAGCAAGCGCGAGCAGGATCCCCTGGGAAAAGAATATACCGTTTGTCATATTGAGGTTCTTTTCCATCGCCTCAGGGTACACAACCAGCTGTTCAACAACCGACGTGAAACGACTGAGCATGAAATCGACCAGAATGGTACTGTCCGGCCCAATGACCCGCTCAGCCGAACTGTGACTGATATCCCGTTCATGCCAGAGGGGAATATTTTCAAGCGCTGCCAGCGCATTCGATCGTACTATGCGGGCAAGTCCAGAGAGATTTTCAGAAAGTATGGGGTTGCGTTTATGCGGCATTGCAGAAGACCCCTTTTGCTTTTCCGAAAAATATTCCTCTGCTTCTCTCACCTCAGTCCTTTGCAATAATCTGATTTCCTGGGCGAAGGTATCAAGAGAACTGGCAATGACTGCAAGTGTTGCAAAATATTCGGCATGCCTGTCCCTTTGAATAATCTGTGTTGATATGGGATCGGGTTTCAACCCCAGCTTCTTACACACGTAGTCCTCCACAAAAGGTGAAACATGGGCAAAGGTACCTACTGCTCCCGAAATCTTACCATAGCTTATCGTTTCCTGTGCCCTGCGCATGCGCAGAAGATTCCTTTTCATCTCTTCATACCAGAGAGCCATTTTAAAACCAAAGGTAATGGGTTCCGCGTGTATCCCATGAGTCCTTCCGATCATGACGGTCTTCCTGTGTTTCAGAGCCTTTTTCTTCAGTACACGAAGAAGCTTTTCTATGTCTTTAATAATCAGGTCAGCTGCTTCCTTAAGCAGCAGGGAAAAGGAGGTATCTAAAATATCTGAGGAAGTGAGACCCAGGTGAATATAGCGGGCATCTTCTCCCACATGTTCGGCCACAGAGGTAAGGAAGGCAATGACATCGTGCTTTACTTCACGTTCAATGGCATCAATCCGTTCTACCGTAAATGACGCTTTTTGTTTGATGTTCTTTAACGACTGTCGGGGTATCTCTCCCAATTGAGCAAGTGCCTCACATGCGCATACCTCAATCGCGAGCCATGTCCTGAACCTATTTTCAGGCTCCCAAATCCTCCCCATCTCTTTTCTGGTGTAGCGTGCTATCATAATCCTCTCCCGCCCAATAAATGAATATTGTCAAAAAAGAACCACAGAGATCACAGAGAAAAGAGTAAAAATCAATGAATAAAAAAATTTTTGTTGCCTCCCCCTCTGTGTCCTCTTATCTTTTTACTAGCTCTTTTACTGGAGCTCCGCAATTGCATGCCCTCTAGTGCGTTACGTGCTCCGTATGTCTTTACATTCCGTGCGGCCTGAATTTTAGCTGTCTCAATCTATTCTTTGTTTCAGTACTTCTCTTCCTCGATGTAATTAATCTATATCTTTTTTTCTTTTACCGTACAGTATTTTCACTGGGTATACTTTTCGATTTAGAGAAAAGAGAGTGCACAGAGGTTTTTTTATGAACATGTAGTCTCTGTGTTCTCTGTGGTAAGATGCTTCCCTGTTCCCTATATATTCTCCTTTTTTTCATGAAAGCACCAATACATGTTAGTCTTCTGTCGTTAAAGCCTCTTCCCGGAGTACCCTCCGCAATACCTTTCCTACAGACGTCTTTGGTAATTCTTTCTTAAACTCAACTTTTCTGGGAATTTTATATTTTGCCAGATGCTCCCTGCAGAAACCAAGTATCTCGTCCTGCTGAAGATCCTCTCCCTCTTTTACTACCAGATAGAGAATGACTTTTTCTCCCCGGAGACGATCAGGAACCCCGATGGCAGCAGCATCACTGACCTTGGGATGTTGCAGAACAACCTCATCAATCTCATTGGGGTAGACATTAAACCCCTCGGAAATAATCATATCCTTTTTTCTATCAATGATATAAAAGTATCCATCCTCATCGATTCGTGCAACATCACCCGTATAGAGCCACCCGTCTCTTAATGCCAGTGCTGTTTCAGATGGCATATTCCAGTATCCCTGCATTACCTGCGGACCTTTTATGCACAGCTCACCGGCTTCACCCGGGGCAACTTCTGTTACCTCATCCTCCAGAGAAACAATTTTACACTCGGTATCCGCAAGGGGAAGGCCGATACTCCCGATTTTTCTCTCCCGGTGAACGGGATTGGAATGGGTAACGGGCGATGCTTCAGTCAACCCGAATCCCTCTAAAATGATCCCCCCCGTTAATTGTTCGAATTTTTCACTCACCGCGAGGGGAAGGGGAGCTGAGCCTGAAACGCAATAATTTACTGAGGAGATATCCCACTTCCCAATATCCTTATAATTATTCAAGGCAGCATAGATCCCCGGGATGCCGGGGAAAAAGGTAACACGATACTCCTCAATGGCCTTCAAGAGTTCTTTCTGGGCAAAACGTGGTATCAGCACCATGCAGCTTCCTGTAGCAATAGCAAGATTCATACATACAGCAATACCATAGGTGTGAAAGAGGGGCAGCAATCCAAGAATGACCTCCTGGCCTCTTCGTATAATTGAGTACCAGGAAACAGTCTGGTGCGTATTAGAAACGATGTTACCATGGGTTAGCGCTGCACCCTTCGAAACCCCTGTAGTGCCCCCGCTGTACTGGAGGATAGCTACATCCCCGGAAGAAATGTCCGGGGCAGGCATAGTAGCGGGACCATCGCTCAAGAGGTCTCTAAAAGTGACTCTCTTTATATCCTTTCTTTCAGTCACCTTCTGACGACCGCTCTTTTGAAAAAGAGGATAAAGCATCTTTTTTAACGGGGGGAGAAAATCCTTTATGGAAGTGATAACACACCGCTTGAGGTTCGTACGGTCCAGTACCGCTGAAACAGGGGGATATAACATATCCAGGGCAATGAGTGTTTCAGCCCCTGAGTTTTCAATTTGATAGGCAAGCTCCCTTTCCTGATACTGGGGATTGAGGGGGACCGCAATAGCCCCCAACCGGAAAACACTATAAAAGGCTATAACCATTTGCGGGCAGTTCGGTAAAAGCAGGGCAACACGGTCACCCTTTCTGATGCCGAGCGTGAACAGTCCCTGAGCACATCGATCAACCAACCGGTCAAGTTCCTGGTAGGTTATGCTCATACCACCAAAAATGAGCGCACTGTTTTCAGGAAATGCCTTGGCAGTATTCGAAAGCAGGTGATCGATGGGTATGTGAGGATACACTAGTGTACCCGGTACCGTATCAGTATAGTGTCTCTCCCATGGTCGCTCCATATGCCTCTTTCCCGTTTTACTCCATAATTCAAATTGGTTGCCGTGCTCCCATAGTAGAATTGTGCATACCATTTGTCAAACAAAAAGGCAGAAAGAGTGCATGTCCTGAGAGCTCTGTCAGGGAAAAAATTAAAGAGTTTTTGTTTGACCTGATCAATTTTGCTGTTATGATGGAGGGCCAGAACCTGCTCTGTGTAACCGCTGAGTGTAACCACCAACACAAGCATCGCTGCCACATGAACAAAAAAGATTTTTGCCTCATCCTCTCTTCAGCTGTCTTGCTGATACTGAGTTTCCCCAAAATCAATCAGGCGTACTTCACCTGGATTGCTCTGGTACCCATTCTTTATGCCCTTGAAGGGAAAAGTGCGTATCAATCATTTATTGCAGGATTGCTGTGTGGATACATCTTCTACACAGGGCTCATCTATTGGATTGTGGTAGTAACAACCACCTACGGCGGTCTCAACTATCCTGTAGGAATTTTTGTCATGCTTCTCTTAGTTACCTACCTCAGTCTCTATTGTGGCCTCGCTTTTTCACTGGCACGTTTTATCGAAGAGAAAACCTCCTGTGCCCTCCCCACTATTCTCCCCTTCATATGGGTTGCCCTGGAGTACCTGCGATCATTTCTGTTCACCGGATTTCCCTGGGAGAGTCTCGGCTATGCCCACTACCAGTCACGTTTAGTCATCCAGTGTGCAGATATCACGGGGGTATATGGCATAAGCTTTCTCATCGTTTATGTAAACGCCAGCGTGTACCTTCTCCTTCGGGGCATTGCTGTTAAAAAGATTCCCTGGAAAGAAAGTGTGCTCGCTACCCTCATGCTTATCGTAGCCCTCAGCTATGGCACCTGGCGTCTTGCTACTATAAAAAAAGCAACAGCAGCAGCCGGGAAGATCCAATGCGGTTTAATTCAGGGTAATATTGACCAGGGGATAAAGTGGAACAGGACATACAGGAATCAGGTCATAGCACGCCATCAGCAGTTAAGTCGTGAAGCCCTTTACCCCAATACACGATTACTCATTTGGCCGGAATCCTCCACCCCTTTTTACTTCCAATCTGAGATAGATTACCAGCAGGCCATCTTCGATATTATCAGTGACAAAGATGTGTTTCTCCTTCTGGGAAGTCCCTCTATGGAAGAGCGCAATGGAAAGTTGCACAATTTTAACAGTGCCTTTTTGCTTTCTCCTTCACAAAAAATTGCAGGCAAATATGATAAGAAACACCTTGTCCCCTACGGCGAATACATTCCTTTAAAACGCTTCTTTCCCTTTATCAATAAAATGGTAGCAGGGATCGGTGACTTTTCTTCAGGGAGCACCATAACGCTGCTTCATTTACCCGAGGCTTCATTCGGTGTTCTCATCTGTTATGAAATCATCTTTCCGGATCTCACCCGGCGGTTTGTCAAAAAGGGCGCACAATTTCTTGTAAATATTACTAATGACGCCTGGTTCGGTAAAACCAGCGCACCGTACCAGCATCTTTCTATGGCTGTCGTGCGGGCAATTGAGAACAGAAGATGGATTGCCCGGGCAGCCAATACGGGTATCAGTGCATTTATTGATGCAACAGGAGCAATAAAATCTGCAACCCCACTCTTTACTGAATCCTTTTTAACTGGTACAATAGGAATCGTGGATGTGCAAACATTTTACACCACCTATGGGGATATTTTTGCTCTCCTGGCTACACTCCTCAGTCTTGTCCTGCTCTGTTATGCTGTCTTTAGAAACCGCAAGGGATAACAGGGGGTTCATATACCATCAGAGATTTTATAATCACAGATCTACAGCAACCATGGAGGTATCACTATGACATTTAATGAGTTAGAAACACGCATTCTGGAAATCGGAGATAAAATCATTAATTTGCGGGGTTATCTTTGAACTTGATGCCAAAGAACACCGTCTCAAGGAAATTGAAAAGAAAATAGAACAACCTGGCTTTTGGGAAGATAACCGCGAGGCCCAGAAGCTCCTTAAGGAGAGGAAAGTACTCCACACGGTCATAGAGAAGTGGGGAGGCCTCAATCATCAATGGGAAGAAAGCAAGGTGCTCTTAGAGCTCGCTGCCGATGCAGCCGATGAAGAAGTTAAAGATGAGGTTGAGGGCAATCTTGCAGCACTCATTAAAGAAGTTGAAGACACTGAATTTCGCCACATGTTACAGGGTGAACATGATATCAATAATGCCTTCGTCAGTATCAATGCCGGTGCCGGGGGTACAGAAGCCCAGGACTGGGTAGAAATGTTACTCAGGATGTATCTGAGATGGGCAGAAAAAAAGGACTTCAAAACAGATATCATAGAAATTCTTGCCGGAGATGAAGCGGGCATTAAAAACGTCACCTTTTCGGTGGTGGGTGATTACAGCTATGGTTATCTTAAAGCAGAGGCAGGTATTCACCGGCTGGTTCGCATCTCTCCCTATGATGCAGGTAAGCGACGCCACACCTCATTTGCATCCGTTTTTCTCTATCCGGACATCGAAGATGAAACTGTGGTTGACATAGATGAATCTGAATTACGCATTGATACCTACCGGGCAAGCGGGGCAGGAGGACAGCACGTCAACAAAACCGATTCTGCTGTGAGAATTACACATCTTCCAACGGGGATAGTAGCCCAGTGCCAGAATGAGCGGTCGCAACACAAAAACAAAGATATGGCAATGAAAGTTTTAAAGGCTCGATTGTACGAACTGCAGCAGGAAGAGCAGTCAAAAAAGATCGAAGAACTTCACAGCAATAAGAAACAGATCGCCTGGGGAAGCCAGATCCGTTCATATGTTATGCAGCCCTACCGGTTGGTTAAAGACCATAGAACCAACAAAGAGATGGGAAATGTCGATGCTGTTCTTGATGGTGATATCGATCCATTCATTACGGCATATTTGATAAGCCTCTAGCTCGTGGCCCTTTTTACCAGGAGAGGAATGAACGTCTACTTAGTTCTTATTCTCGTTATCATCATAGGTGATTATCTTTTAGATATTGTAGTAGAAACCTTGAATCTTCGGCACCTCTCGACAGATTTGCCACAGGATTTTGAAGGATTCTACGATGCGGAAAAGTATACAAAGGCACAACACTATCTGATAGAGAACACACGTTTTGGAATTATCGTTAACTCAATTACGACCCCCCTTACTATAATCTTTATTCTCATCGGTGGGTTTAATTTTGTTGACCAGTATGCACGTGGCTTCACCGGTAATCCCCTTCTAGCAGGCCTTATTTTTGCCGGCATCTTAATGCTCGCCTCCCAGCTGCTTTCCCTCCCCTTTTCAATCTACAGCACCTTTGTTATTGAAGAAAAATACGGTTTCAATCGTACTACGCCTAAAACCTTTGTCCTGGACATCCTGAAAGGCTGGCTTTTAACCCTTGTTATCGGCGGCAGCATTTTCTCGCTCAT